>JBLINS010000024.1:0-30468 GCA_047639455.1 Candidatus Omnitrophota bacterium | reverse complement strand
TCCGCGAAGCGACGGAGGAAGAAGTCCAACATGGCCATGTGCATGGCGCTGGTGGGCATAACCACTAGCTTTAAACTAAAAGATAAATTAGTTTAAATATATCATGGGGTATTTAGAAGTATTCCCAGATGCTTTTGTGGCCTTGGATGGATCCAGTGTATTTGATTAGTTGATCGAAGAAGGGTAGGGATGACAGGGTGCTGCTGTCACCTACTATAATTAATTTTTTCTTGGCTCTGGTCATGGCTACATTGATGCGTCTTAGATCAGCTAAAAAACCCAATTCGCCCTGCAGGTTAGATCGCACGCATGTTAAGAGGATGACTTCTTTTTCGCGGCCTTGAAAGCCATCAACAGTTTTGACTTCAATACCTTCTGGTTTTAGGTGCAGTCTAATGCGTCTAGCTTGAGCACCATAGGGGCTAATAACCGCGATGTCTTCTGCTTTGACGCCGGTGGCACGTAAGTTTTTGACCAAATGTAGTATTATTTGAATTTCTTCAGGGTTGAAGCGACTTTCTGAACCCAATTCCAACTCCTCTTGATAGCCCTTGCCTGCTGTATCAATGAATTCAAAAGGCGTATTTGTTAATTCATCATCAGTGATCCCAGGTAGGTCTTTGAGACATAAGTTTTGTATCAAAGGATCGGCGACTAATTGATTATCATAAAACTGCTCTGATGGAAATTTCATAATGAGTTGATTCATGCGATATTGCGTGGTTAGCATGATTTTATGGTCAGCATCTAATATTTTTTGAAGTCGTTCAAATAGAGATATGCTCAAACCTTGTTCTGCGGCTTCAGTCGACAAAACTGTTGCTGGTAATTGTTTGGGATCGCCTGCGAGTACAATTTTTTTGCCCTTTAATAAAGGCACCCAGCAGAGTGGCTCGATTGCTTGTGTGGCTTCGTCAATGATTATTAAATCAAAATCTTTTTCTATCATAGAATAATTGAGCACGCCCGTAAGCGTGCCGATATAGACGTCTGCGTCTTTTAATATCGTGCGCTCAATTTGCTTTTTGACTTGGCTAATTTCTTTACGACGAGTTTTTCTTTCGAAGTACAATTCTTTTGTTTGAGAAGCATAGGATCCATGTCTATCTTCTGAGCGAACGAGCCGTTTGTTGAGTGTTTGTAATTCCTGGTTTAGGAATTGAAGTGTTTCAGCCAAAGGATGGTCTGCGGCTTTGTGGCCCATTGTGAAACGTCGTAATGATTCTTGAATGCGTGCTGGGTGACCAAGTCTCAGCGCATCAATGTCTATGTCGGTGACTTTTTTGAGCAAATGGTCACAAGCCGCATTGCTTGGCGCGCAAATAAATACCTGCTGACCTTTTTGAACAGCTTGAGCAATGATTTCGACTAAGACAGTTGTTTTGCCGGTTCCGGGAGGGCCGTGAATTAGGGCTATTTGTGGATTGGCGAGCGCCATCGCCACAGCTTCTTTTTGAGTTAGATTAAGGTTAGTATTGATAAAGGTTAAGTTTTTGTCACGGGAATAAGATGGCAATGCTTTTTTGATACCTAAAGACATGTCTCTAAAATGTGCCACAACTCGGTCTCGGGTGTTTAATATTTCATCCAACGTTTGATGCATGTACCGATAGACGGTCGTGTTGGGTGATTTGAGTAAGAAGAATTGATGAGAGCCCTCTAAAGAGTCTGACAAAGGCCTTGGTAATGCTAGTGTTACAGAATTTTCTGTGCGCTCGTATATAACGCCACTTGATTTATCTGGAAGGACGCCTTTATTGAGTCCTAATGTTGCACCATCGCCAATATCAAATGAATAGAGAGGCATGGCACCACCTTCACTTCGCTCAAGTTCAATTAGCGTGAGCCCACTAACACTCAAACTCACACCAACTATGGATAGCCCGGTCAAGGCCAAACCCCTTTTTTCGCGTTCACGCAAAGATTTGTCTACGCCTATAGATTCATAACGCCGAAGTTCTTCAACTTGTTCGAGTTGGATTAGCTTTTTTAAATTTTCAAAATGAGTGAGTGGCATTTTTTTAAGCTTTTTAAGCTCCTTATTTTACGAATGTTTAGTTTATCGCGCTAACTCATCAAGCTACTGCGATGAAGTTAGGTGATATTATACGCACAGAATTTAACTCTGGTTTATTGTGATCGTCAATAATGTCAGATGAGTATACGTGATAGGGGCTTCTAGGGGTATAATCTTCTCTGAGGTGCATGAACTGGTTTGGCGAACAATAACCCAATACTATTGATTTGAGGTGTTTATGAAAAGAGTTGGTGAGATGATGGATGAAGCGCGCTATCCAAAACTCACTATTTTGATGATGGCTGGGGCGTTGGTTTCGTCGTGGGGATATTGCCAAGAAGTACCGTCAATGCTTGGGGAGTTTGGTAAAGTTTATGTGGGCAGTGATGCCGCAGGCAATCAAACATTGGCTGGTTTTTCTATTTGGGGAATGGTCGGCGGGCTTGTATTTGGTAGCATTGGCCTCATTGCCTTTCTTTACGGAAGGAAGGTCTCTAGTTCTAAGCCAATGGTATTGGGTGTGGCACTCATGGTCTATCCATATTTATTGCATGGAACTATAGCCATATACTGCGTAGGCATTGTATTAACCGCAAGTTTGTATTTTTTTCGCGAATAAACTTAAAGCCGAACAGAATCGTGACATCAGAGGTGTGAAATTAAATAAATAGAATACATAGTTGTTAACTTTTTTCCTGTATCTATGGAATAATTTGATGAGTGATAATGAGTTTGAATTAGGAGGTGATGAATGAGACCGATTATGAAGAAATTATTGATTTTGGCAGTGATTATTTATGTCGTAGGGAATGCTTATACACAAATGAAACTGATTCGCAAAGTCGCAGATCTGGAGCACCGCACGTCTCATGTTGAAGGTTTGAAAGACAAACATACAGTTTAAACGTAAAAATTGAGTGAGCTCACTATTGAGCCAGGATTGGTTTAAGGAGGTTATTAAAAAATGTTAAAAGTTTACGGGTATAAGGGATGTTCGACATGTGTGCAGGCAAAGACGTACTTAGCTAAAAAACAAATTGCATTTGATGATATTGAGATCACCGAAACTCCACCATCCAAGAGCGTGCTTAAGAGTATTTTGAAAACAGGCGATTATGAGTTAAAAGATCTCTTCAATAAATCGGGTTTGGTTTATCGAGAAATGAATCTGAAGGACAAATTACCCAGTATGAGTGAATCGGAAGCGTTGCAATTACTTGCATCAAACGGCAAGCTGATCAAACGCCCCATTGCAACTGATGGCAAGAGTTTCACCGTTGGTTATAAAGAAGCTATTTATAAACAAAAATGGGGCTAAAGCAAAAGCAGACTTGCGTGAGCAATGTATAATACTTAGATGCAACAAGGACAGTCACCCACACCCAAAATACGTATTGAGAAACGTAGAGGCAAAACGATGACCGTTATTGCCGGGCTGCACACCTATGGGGAAATGCGTTTAAAGAAAATTGCCGGCACTTTTAAGACCATGTTTGGCGCAGGGGGTGCCGTTAAAAATGGCGTGATTGAAATTCAAGGCAATCATATTGATGCAATTAAGGATTGGTTTAAAGAAAATAAGTAATTCAATGAAGATATTTGCGGGCAATAAGGCCACAAATAATGGAGATATTGGAAGATGAATAAAGCTGTGAAGTAATCGAATTGGTAACAGCTTTTTTACCTGCCCCCGGGATTGATTTGATGAAGGGTAAGGGTTGTGAAACTTGGACTATAAAAGAACCCAATAATCTGGTTGAGTCCTATTTTCTTAAACAAACTTCTTAGAGAATTAATTTATCACTAGAGTAATGATGGGGTGCTTAGAATGTCAGATATAGAGATGATTTATGGGACGGCTTGGAAGGAAGGTGAGACCAAGGATTTGGTTATTGCCGCGGTGCGGGCTGGGTTTAGGGCTATAGATACAGCTAATCAAAAGGTTCATTATCGGGAAGACTATGTCGGTGGGGCTTTGGTTGAATTGGCCAAAGAAGGCATAGCTAGAGAAGCGCTATTCTTACAAAGCAAATACACGTTCCTGCGCGGACATGATCACCGCGTGCCTTATGACCCGAAGGCGACCTTCGAAACTCAAGTCAGAGATTCTTTTCAAAGTTCCTTAGAGCAATTACATACAGATTACTTGGACTCCTATATTTTACACGGACCGAATTCGGGAGCGGGGTTGAATAAGGCGGATTGGGAAGTGTGGTCGACCATGGAAGCTTTGATGAATGAGGGCAAAAGTAAACATATTGGTGTGAGCAATATTCACATTCATCAATTGGAAGAGCTATGCAAAAAAGGCAATATCAAACCATATTTTGTTCAAAATCGATGTTATGCCAATCAAGGTTGGGATCAAGGGGTTCGTGAATTTTGTTCGAAGAATGATATTGTTTACCAAGGCTTTTCATTATTGACCGCAAATCCACATGTATTACAGAATCGTGTGACTAAAGAGATTGCTCATAAGCTAGACGCCACTCCACAACAAGTGATATTTAAGTTTTGTGTGGATATTGGCATATTGCCACTCACCGGAACCACGAATCCAAGGCATATGAAAGAAGATTTGGACATAGCTGACATTATACTCTCCGCTAAAGAACAAGACGCTATATTTAGTATTTCGTAGATGAAAAGAATTGGTAAAATTAAAGAAGCGAAGTTATTGGTAATTCTTTTAAGCCTCTTTACACTATTTCCTGCGAGTAGTTATGGGGATTCTGCGGGTGGCCGGGATTTGAGGGGGATTATATTGTCCATTAAGGTCTTATATCCTTTTGTTGATTCTATAAGCACTCAAGAGCTCTTTGAATGGATTGAGGATGTAGATAGAACCCCACCTCTTGTGCTTGATATTAGAGAAGAATCGGAATATCAAGTGAGCCATATTCCAAATGCAGTTTTGATAGAACCTAATAGCGATCTAAGCGTGAAGTTGAGAGAATATGATAAGACTATCTCCATTGTGGCTTATTGTTCTGTTGGCTACAGATCAGCCAAGGTTGCTAGGCAATTAAAGAAAATAGGTTATGTGGACGTGCGGAATTTGGAAGGCTCTATATTCACGTGGGCCAATGAAGGCCGAGTTCTGGTGCGTGATGGTGAAATAGTTAATGAGGTTCACTCCTATAATGCCCACTGGAAAAAATATTTAGCCAAAAAATACCATACCCACCTTTAATGCCAATACACACTTACTAGGAAAGAACGGGTTCTACGTCTGGTCAAAAAGCTTGGATTGTACTAAATAATGGATGTGATTTATGAATGAAAAAGAGATATTGAGTTTTGTTGCCGTTGCGCTTGCTTTTGCGGGGTTTTATCCATATATTCGGTCCATTTTAAAAGGGTCGACTAAGCCGCATGTTTTTTCTTGGGTGATATGGGGTTTGACGACATTAATTGTGTTCTTTGCGCAAATTGCAGGCAAAGGTGGCGTTGGGGCTTGGTCTACGGGAGTTTCGGCTTTGATTACCTTTTATGTAGCCTATTTGGCTTTAATTAGGCGTGCAGATGTGCGTATCGCCAAAGTTGATTGGGTTTATTTTTTAGTGGCGCTTATTGCCATTCCCATATGGTATTTAACATCGAATCCTTTATGGGCGGTCATAATTCTCACTTCCATAGATGTATTGGGGTCATTACCTACACTCAGAAAAATTTTGCATAACCCGTTTAGCGAAAACGCACTCTTTTATTCTATTATGGGTGTTCGCAGCACCGTCTCGATATTCGCTCTAGAATACTATTCTTGGACCACGATATTATTCCCAGCTGTATTAAGTGTTATGTGTGTGTTTTTTGTTTGGATTTTGCTTATGGGCCGTAGGAAGGCCGAAGAAAATATGAGTAGACGAGCTGCCGCATTGGGTGGTTAGATAATAATTAATATGACATCTTCTGCAAATATTCTTGAATTTTGGTTTGGAAATCTCAAAGATGAGGACGATTTTCCCGTTGAAAAAGCGGGGATGTGGTTTCGGGATGGGAAGAAATTTGATTCATATATTAAAGAGCATTTTGAAGCAGCTTGCATTGGAGCTATGGCGGGCGCTTATGATGATTGGACGATGGATGCCAAAAGTTTATTAGCTTTAATCATTCTATTGGATCAATTTCCTCGTAATATTTATCGAAATACACCTGAGGCTTATGCCAGTGACCAAAAGGCGGAAGAATTGTGTCGAATGGGAATTCACAAAGGCTATGACCAAGAGCTTATGCCGGTAGAGCGTGTTTTTATGTATATGCCATTAATGCACACGGAATCTATTGAGGGACAACGTTATGCAGTTGAGTTGTTTAAGCGCCTTGCTGATAATGCAACCCCCGCCATTGAATTGCCGCTTCGAAATAATTTGGACTTTGCTATACAGCACGCCAAAATTATTGAAGAATTTGGCAGGTTCCCATACAGAAATACAATATTTAAGCGTGAATCAACGGCGGCAGAGAAAAAATTTCTGGAGTCAGAGGGCGCTTCTTGGGCATGAGATCATTGCCATATAGCGGTGTGGTAGCCCAATCCTAAATTGGCTATAATGCACCTACTTAAAACATCGCATGAAAACAAAAAGTATTTGATAGAGGGTAAAATGGAAGCTAGATTGATCGAAGTAGAAAAAAAAATATTGTATCAAGATCGGACTATAGAGGAATTGAGCCAAGAAGTGGCTGACCAACAAAAACAAATTGCGAATCTTGAGCGTGGCCTTAAATCAATTAAAGCTCAGCTCGAAAATGGTGGCGACTTGGTTAAAAAAATTGAAGATGAAGTTCCACCACCACATTATTAAATCTAGAAAATAGACTATGAAAACTGCATTAGAGGTATTTTCGGTATTCTATATGGGACTTGGCTGGTATTTCATTATTAAGCCAAGCGCGTTTATTGGCTATATTGAGTTTTGGGCGCAAGAAAAAAATATGCTTATAGGCGAGTGCTTAGCTATATTATTTGGTGTATTGCTATTTATGGTAGGCCCCAATACACAAGTGCCCTATATTGTTTATTTATTTGGTCTAATAGCGATAGTTAAGGGTGTTTCAGTTTTGATTTTGGGCGCAGACAAGGCTATAGCCATGCTAATGACCTATAAAGACTTCCCCGAGTCAAGCTTGCGAGTAGTTGGCTTCATCGCTGCATTGGTGGGCGCTACACTTTATTGGGCTATATAAATGGTAGAAGAAGACGAGAATTTTGAATGTCCTTTTTGCGGGGATCCAAATAGCGTGCGTATTGAGCGGAGCGCTGGATCGCATCAAACGTTCACGGTTGATTGCGAAACCTGTTGCCAGCCTATACTCCTTAATATACGCATACACGCTGAAGAAGATATTGAATTAGATGTGCGACGCGAAAACGACTAATTTTGTGATATCGCCAAATAAGGCAGCTTTTTTTGGTTTATTGAGAGTGTCAACTTATGTGTGTCTGAAGAAGTTTTGGCTAACGTCATTCAGACTGTGTCATAACGTGCCAGCACCGTCATTGCGATGAGCGCGTTAGCAGCGAAGTGGCAATCTCAGGTTATTAGCCACCGTGTTTAAGTCGTTTTAATGCCTATTATTGTGCTCCAGATTGCCGCGGCCAAAAAACGGCCTCGCAATGACGCGGTCATGGCATGCGGCTTGAATTGACTAACGCCTTTCAGTACTTTTAGACACACACAAGTTGATGCTCTCGGTTTTTTGATGATGGGGCTGGGAGATGATTGTTAATTGTGGGACAGGGCGATGAATTTGTGCCAATGCGATTCATCAGATATGAAACCTACGCAATTCTTCGAGCCGCATAGACAAGGGTAGTCTTTACCTTCAGAATAATTATAGCCATAATTATAAGTTAATTCTTCACCTGGCTTAATATCGCGCGAGGCTATTATCCATATGGTCCCTTTAATGATATCTGTATGACAATTGGGACTACAGGAATGGTTTAAATACCGTGCGGAATTCTTGCCATCAATAATGTAGCGACTGTTTAATTGAAAGTGATACATGGCATCCACGCCGTCAGCATCCGCGGCTTTTGCAGTTAAGCGCTTACCTCTATAGCGAATAATGAATTCATCCTCAATGATAGCTCTTTTGGCAAAGACGCCAAAACAATCAATATTCGATTGTTTGACTTGCAACGTTTCTTTTAGGGCAATTTTGTATGTCATAGTAAGAAGAGTTTAATGGTACCAGGCCAGAAGTCAAGGGCTGGCAATTAAATTAGTTACGCTTGACAGTCATTTGGCAACAAGATAGGATTCATTTTTACCCGTAATGAAATGAATCCAGGAGAATTTATGTTAACTGTTATAGCTAGAATCGTTGCCAAGCCAGAATTTAGATCAAAAGTCCGCGAAGAATTAATCAAGCTCATTGAGCCAACTCATATAGAGGTGGGCTGCATTGATTACGTTATGCATGAGGACAATGGAGACCCCAATACATTCATATTTTTTGAGAATTGGGAGTCTGAAGAATTGTTGGACAAACATTTGGCATCACCCCATTTGACACATTACCTAAATGCATCCAAGGATTGGTTGGCTGATTTTCACATACACAGAATGACCAAAGTCGCTTAACTAAATCAAAATGGAAATAAACGAAAAGGACAAAGGTCCTCAGCCACTAGATACATTAATGAGCGCTATAGAGCTTACGAATGCTATGCTCGTTGGAGCGTCAACTACTCAGCTCACATTCCGAATGGTTCAACGCGGCCGCAATGGCCGTCGCCTCACACCGAATGGCAAACGCAAAATCCTAGAAGCGATGAATAATATCAATGCCAAAATTCATTATGAAGCGGAAGACTTGTTTAATTATTAATTAGTTTAGCGGGTATAGTATTGTTAAAAAATTATGCGCAATGTACGCATTTTTTGCTTTGCGGCAGGGCTAATACGCGTTCTATAGCTATAGGCTTTTGGCAAAGTATGCATATGCCAAATGATGGGTTGTCTAAATTCTTCAGAGCTTCAGTCAGACTTAATATAGTTTCATTGGCATTGAGCAAATTGGCTTCTGCGACACTTTTTTGCTGAATGGCATCCATGCGTGTTATTCGACCGATTGAGCTATCGGGTGATACGGGTTTAACTTGCTCTAATAAGCTTTCGGCACTTTGCTCCGCTTCAGACTTGCGCCTCAAAATCTCTGCTTTAATGCCCACTTTTTCTTCATTGGATAACATGGCCATATGCTAACACATTCCACATTGACTAAAGTAAATTTAAACTTAATTGTGCTTAAATTTGATGAATGTAAATAAAATAATTCAAATTTATAGTATTCATTCAGTTGAATTTAAGCCTTCCATTGGGCATACTTCCCTCTAAGCTGTTTAAAATCAACACCTAAGAGATATGCGTGGAATTCAAAAGCAACCTTGTGAATGTATTTTCACAAGGCCATATTTACATTCCCCCTTTATATAAAGTTTATACATATGTTAAATAATAAAAAATTAATCCTCAAATTCTTATCTACATGCATTGTTCTATGTCTTCTCATAGAGCAAGTGGTTTATGCTGCGCCCAATCCAGTTATTTTGCCTCAGATAGGGATTCAGCTAACTAGCCAGAAAGCTCTAGGTTTTAAAATCCCATCCCACATCGCTACGATTGAGGACCATTATTTGGCACCTGAGTCCAATAAAAAGATATTACTCATTCAAGACGCTCATACGAATATGGCAGCCCAATTGAATATTGCCAAAACCCTGGATTTGATTATTGCCAAAAAATCCATTCGACACATTTTTCTTGAGGCGGGCAATGGAGACTTGTCACTATCCTCTTTGCGTGAAGTAGCTTCTGAAAAAAACCGTCAAGAGGTTGGTCTTAAATACATGCGCCAGGGTATATTGCAAGGCAGTGAGTATTTAGATCTGACTAGCGAGTATGATATTAAATTGTGGGGAGTTGAAGATAGGAGCTTGTATGATAAGGGGCTTCGAGCATATGCGGATGTCGTTGAATCTAGAGATGAGACGCAGGTCTATTTATCTCGCGTGGAAAGCACGCTCAACACATTAGAGTCTGCGATATACAACCCATACTTATTAGCATTGGGTCGCATGAAGAAGGCTTACGCCTCTTCTGAATTATCATTCATGGAATATGCTAAGCATTTAAACATATTAGCCAAACGACAAAACATTGCCACGAATCAATTCAAGCATCTCCAAAGAGTTATTCAATTGCAAAAAGATGAATCCAATATTGACTTCGAAAAGGCTAACCAAGAATTTGAAGACTTTAGACTGCTTCGCTCCGCTCGCAATGACGTCGATGCAATCGCGGGACAGTCGCATGAGAAAAAAATCGTCATTGCGAGCGGCAGCGCGGCAATCTCAGAGCAATCCACACATACTTATGGTTCAATCCCAGCTCAATATGATCCAATCAATAATTTGGATGTTCTGAATACATTGGATTTAAGAGTCGACTCGAAACTATATCCCAACCTCTCTAGATATCAAGCCTATTTAGCAAAAACCAAAAAATTGAATGCCAAACAAAGTTTGCAAGAATTGAAGTCCTTAGAACAAAGGTTATTAAAACAGTTTGCCACAACTCAAGATCAGAGAGACCTCTTAACGATTTCGGGAAAAGTTCAAGAACTCAATAGCCTAATTGATTTACAACTTCAACCTGAAGGGCATGCGGGCATGAGAGATGGTAAAGGCTCCTATAACTTACAATTCATTACGGGCTTTATGAATCAAAAAATACTAGAGCTCAAAAAATATCAAAGTCATATTGTGGAGCTTGACTCAGGCGTGAACCAAGTAATAAACAAAGCAAAATTATTCTATGACGTAACGCAGGATCGCGATAAGGCCATACTCGAAAATGCGCTTCACAAAATGAATATCGATGATGTTGATCAATCCGTGCTCATTGTGGGCGGATTTCATATACCCAATCTGACTAAGCGGCTTGAAGAACGTGGCATATCATACGCAGTTATAACCCCCACGATTACTCAGGAAACCAATCATGCTCGTTATGAAAAATTATTATTAGGCCAAGACTTTAATTCGGTTGATCAACGTGATTTATCAAACGCAAACATGTCGGCTCTCCTGCAGGTACGCAGCCCAGGCTCGCGCTTGTCAATCGGACGCTTAAGAAATGAATTAATATCAACTAATAGGGCAATCAACTTAGTGGACGATGACGGGCAACCCGATCGCATTCGCCGCGCATCACGCATGGGGCTGATCGGACGTGTTTTGCAAACAAATTTTTCTAATAAACGGAACCGTTTATTGTTATATTTGATTCCATTAACAATTTTGTGGACAGTTTTTGTTCTGAGTTCATTTGAAGGTGTTCAAAAGTGGGCTCAAAGCGCCATCCCGATTATGGGTAGTGTTTGGCACGTATGGTGGTTGGCCACTAGACTGTTTGAATCTTACAAAATTGAATCCTTATTAGATAATGATCAATTCCCACTTTTATCAAAATTAACTGAATCTGAGTTAAGTCAGCTAAAAGAGTGGCTCAAAAAATCCCAGGCAACAGCAAGTGACGCATCGAAGCTTTTGGAGTATGCAAATGATTTTTCAATTATGGTAGGATTTGATTATTTTGAAAAGACGATGGAAGAACTCATGGCCATTAATATATCCAATCAAACTCTTTATAGAGCGCTAATTAATAGATTTCATGAATTTGTCAGCTCTGGACTTAGCGAGACGCCTGAAAGTATTCAAATTAACCCAATCAAATTCAACAAACCCCTTCAATTATTTAACGAAAAACTCAATCAATTAGTTCAAGCGCATGACTCAGCCCCTCGTATGACCAAAGCGGAAAAGGAATTGCATCAAATGCCTTTTGAGGGCGATGGAGAGCTGCGTTTGCATGCAATTCAACGTCTTGAAGCATGGTCAGGGCAAAGAAATAATGAGTCTGATGTTTTGCAGTCATCGCGTATGGGCGGCATGGTCTCTAGCGAGCAATTGACTAAGTGGTTGGCTGGGCAGATATGGCGCGCAGCTGGCAGACCTGAAAATACTGCCGATGGAGAGGCGTTAGATTGGTTCAATGCACAGACATTACTTGGTTACGGCTGGCAAATCTTTTTTCATGAGACGGAAGCGGTTGAGGCTATAGCCGATTCAATTTCTCTAGCTAGAAACAGCGGCGAAATACCAATTTTTAATGATGGTCTTTATGAGGCGGACGGTGAGTCGGCACGTCAAATCACAAAGCGAGTTATTGCTTTTTTAGACCAACAAATTCAGAATCAAATTGATCAATCTCGCCAAATAGCTGATAAAGCTAACGTAATCACTTTAGTTAATTCGCTTGATTTAGAGAGGCTGGAGCAGTCAAAAGCGCTATTGACGACATATGGAATTGAATACCAGCACTTTCAAGAGGGCGGTACTTTGCATGGCGGTGATTGGTTTAGAGCTGGCGTTGATGGAGAGTGGGGCTTGATTGAAATAGCGGATGGAGTGGGTAATGGAGTTAAGGCAACACCATCTTGGATATTGCAAAAAATCATTAATGATTATGAAATTGATACTGGCCAGCCTGTGATCAAGTCTCTTTCAGAATCAACTTCTGATATTGATAGAATCCGAATTCTGGACCGCTATGTAACAGAGCTGAATGACAAAGTGATTGCTTATGATTTAACCGAAGTTGATAAGAATGATGCGTCCACATTCACGTACGCATTTGCTTTAATCAACTTTGCAACAGGTGATGTTTATGAATTTAGCGCTGGGCATCCTCGATTCATTGGGCAAGAGCTGTCTGGGCAGTGGAGTGGACAGAGTTTCACTGACGGTCGGGCATCATTCCCTTTGGGGCTCGTTCCTGATGTTGATTTTGACTTGGTATTAAATAAGTCCATTGAAGCTTTGCCTTCAATGAGTGTGCTTACTCTCGTGTCTGACGGAGTTACAGATTATTTTGCTAAGGTGCTTAAATCCACTAGCGATAATCTGGTGGGTGAAAAGTTCAATGAATTATTGAATCGATTTTTCCCTACCGAATTTACCAGCCAGATCACAAATCATTGGGGAGAGCTGCTAGACTTTTTAACCAAAATTTCAAACCGTATTCAAAAAATACAACCCACAGACTTAACTTGGATAGCCGTTGATCTCAAACGTGCCCAAGAATACCACGCTCAATTACAAGAAAAAGAGCAAATGCCAGAAGGTGTTGGAAGTAAAACAAAAAATCAAAGGACTCCTGAGAGTCCCAGGATGACCCAAGCCAAAGACAAGGCATTGGCTATTCAGGCCATTGAAGGCGAATTGTTTACAATGGCGGTTTCTTTTGGAATGGAATTACCTCCTTTAGAGAATTTATATGATTTACCTATGTGGGAAGAATTACAGCGAAGGGGAGTGTTAAGTAGTCAGGGTGCGACGAATATAGATGGCGGTACTTTTATAACTGATTTTGCAATTGATACACCGGAATTGTTATCTGACGCGAGAGATGAGATTAGACATATACGCCGTTTATCACTATTAATGGTGCTATTGAATGATTACTCCGATGAACTCGGGCAATGGGCTGCTAATTTTATGGAACAAATCGATCAAGAAATATTGCCTCAGATGACAATTGCCGAGTATGCCGCAGCATCGACACTTCCAACAGCTCAGCATTGGCTTGCCTTGCCAACCCATTATCCCACGAAGTTATTAGACACAATTAGTTACAAATTAAGACTCACAGTATTTCGTGAGCTAGCAGATATTAATCAAAAAGCAGTGCGTTTTGCTTTATTTGGCTATCACTTGAGAACCGGTTATGGGGATACTGCTGATAAACCGGATATTGAAGAAATGTATTTATTGGCTCCCGATATCCTTAAAGAAATCAAACATTTGAATCTATTGGGAGACATTGATAGTCAAAAGAAGGCATTGACCTTATCAGCTTTATTTTTGAATGGGCTGACAATTGACTTGCTAGATTATTCCGGAGATTCTGTGAGCGCAGAATCCATTGAATGGCTGGACGACTTTTTGGCAATGTTGATTAAAGACGATGCCGAAGCTATTGAAACTTTATTGAGCGTTTTTAATATTTTGGAAAAAGCCGACTATTTGGAAGACCCCGCTTATTTAGCAACTTATGATAAGAGCTATGAATTCAGCATAGATTTGATTGAGAGATTAAACAAATATAATGCCAAGCAACTACTTCTAAAAGACAGGGTGTCCATTGATGATTTTTTAACGAAATCGGAAGTAGCTAGAAAAGTTGAACAGTTTTTTGATGCTGAAGATGAGGAGCTGGGTATCCAAAAGAATACGCGTCGAGATAAATATTTTAAAATACCCAATTTGATTCGCGCAAAGTTATTAGAAAAACAAGCAGACATTGCTCAAGCAACAGCTATAGCAGCTAGTCATAAACCGGCGGGCTATGCAGATGTAGATAGGATGTTAGAAGTTTTGCGTGCAGCTCTATTTGATCAGGGGATTGCCGTGGGGGATGGGCCAATCATTTTATTATTAACCGAAATGATGCGTTACGACAGTGCTGCTGTGGCGCAGATGATGAGAGAAGGCTCTATCCTTGGATTGGCAGCGATGTCAAAAAGAAAATCAAAAGATATTTTACGCGATTATCAAAACAATTTATTCGCTGATGCCAATACCAGGCGGGATGGTGGCGTTGCAGCCGGATACAGAGCGCCCCTCAACCTGATTCGGCGAATATCTGCGTTCGCGCGAGATGTGCCTGCTGGTGATCGGCGGGTAATTGTGGAATTACCTTTAGGGCTAAAGACTCACTTGGAAATTAAAGACCCAAATTCCGTAATGTCTGCATTGAGCACCTTATTAATGTTTAATAAAGCTATAGATTCTAACTTCACTCCAGAATGGTTGTCCCAATACTTCAAACGCAGATTGCCCGAGGTTGAGCGACATATGAGTGTGACATTAGATATTCCCTTAGACATAATTCAATTCCAAAACATAATACTTGTTTACGGTAGTGACATAGGCACTTTGGCATACGAAGCTAAAGACGGAGGAGGGCTCGCCTTTAAGATGAACCCGGATGAAGTCATGCTAACTGGATATGAACAGGCTATTTATGAAGAATTAATACACCATTTATTTTCAAGGGGCGTGTCAGCGAGATACCCAAGTCCAAATAGTGGCTGGAAAAAGGATTTCTATATTATTCAAGGCATGCCTGACCATCAATTCATTGGCTTGAGAGAATTTAATGAAGAGGAGAGTCAATTCTTAATGGATTTAACTAATCGTTACCGCTATCGTATAGATTATGGATTTGAAGAGAATGTGATTGATAAATTATTTTCCACCCACTTTAATAATGCTTTTAGGAAAACTTATGGGCGTAGAGGAACGCGACAAGAGCTCATTTCTTTAGTGCGCGATGCCATTGAAGGAGCAGAAGCGAAAGATATGGGCGTATTGACTAATGCGATTAATTGGTTGGCCTATGAGCACCGCATGGGTGAATACTTTGAGAATCAAGATTATATGGCCGCGGTAGAAAGAGAATTGAAATTCTTAGAAAAAGCGGCCATGTCACGTTCAGACTTAACCTTTGAAGTGCGCAATCTTTTCAATGACTTCAAGCGCGCACAACAATTAGTTTTTGACCACACCTACCTCAAACCCAAAGCCGACAGACCACGCATGGCTACAGACGTGATGGAAGATGATGTGGATATTCAGGAGTCGGATCCTATTGATGTGGCACAGAAAATCCATCTAAGCCTTAGAGAGGGAAAAATAATTTCTTGGGAGAGTGCTGTTGAGGCATTAGAGACGCTGGCGAACACTGTTTTGCCAATGGATGTCATGCCTGTTTTTGATGAGTTCTTTACCGAGGCTAAAACAAATCCCAGGGCAGGTGATGAGGCTGGCGCTCGGAGTGGTTTATATTTATGGGTTGTGGTGTATCCGGTATTGAAGAATTACTTGGAGCCTAATGCAGAGAGCCGTGGATTAGAAATCAAAGCTTTATTTGAGCTGGAAACGGCAATATTGAAAGAAAAATTACTTAAAAAAAGTAGCCTCCAAGATACTGAGGTTTTGAAGATTATCATACGAGGCGTTATGGCATTATCAAGAGATGAAAGCCTCAAGATATATCCTGGAAGTGTTAAAAAATCTACGGGGCTACAAAGGGAATTGAAGAACGCTTATAGGGCTGTTATTACTCGTAAGACGACCCACTGGAAAACTTGGCCAGAAGCTATTAGTCGTGCTGGCTTTGATCCTGATGAATTTCAATCAGCAAAGGGTCGGCGAATTTCTCTAGCAAGACAAAAACGAATGGATTTACCTATTAAAGTTTCAACTAATCCTGTGATGGAGAACGGGCTTGTTATTGGCTATACATCAGAGCCAGTTGAGTATACGAGCATCAATCAGTCAACCGTTGATCAATTGATAAAGGTACGAGCTGAATCAATTGTGTTTGAAAATGTATTTTTGCGTGAAGCTAAGCCAGACAATGGTGAATTCACCTTTGCTGGCGAAATCTATGCGACTGCTAAACCCAGTCGTGGAGCAACGCGCCTAGTGACAGTTGTCGCTGATGGAAGGACAGGTAGGCCTCAGGCCGTTTATGCCTCTTCAGGTAACCCTATATATGCTGTTGGCCGACAAAAGATAATATATCTTACGAGCCCGGAATCCCATGTCGCAGACGTTAAAGAAATTGCAGCTGGTAAAAAGCCGCCTATATATAAAGCCGTCTTCACATTGACCCGTGAATTTTTTGATGATCCAGTCATTAAAAATGCGGGTGTGGCATTGGTGGCTAATCAGTCTCTACATACTGATGGCGGCGACGAATTCAAGCAAAGCAATCGTTTTGGCATGTATGGCCTGCGCTTTCCAGTGAATTTATTAGCTGCTGAGTCTCAAGGCCATAAAGTCATAGTTGCCATTGATACCCACACACGAATGCCTCAAAAGGCTTATTATGGCACGACGGGCAAAGAGGTGTATCCACACCCTAAACATTATCAGGTATATATCGGCGATGAGCTTGAGCGTGGACGCGCTCCCGATAAGACGCCTTTATTCCGATCCATAGGCCGTGGTATCCAAACTTTATTTCCGAATTGGAAGGAGCTGGAGGGTGTTAAATCTATATTGGTTGAGAATTTGTATCGGCTTATACACAAATATGACGAGACTGCGCCTCGGCAACAAAGCGTGGAATTCAGGACTAGAAAATATTTGATTAAGCGAGTGAAGCGTCAAAAAGCAAATGTGCCCATATCTGGCGTTTTTAAAAAGATCACCATTCCCACTAGGCATCTGAAGCCTATTGAGATTTGGTCTGCTCAAGAGTTACGCACGCAAGGAACTAATATAATAGTCTACCCTCAGCAAGGCCAAACGCATGTTCGCTTGAATACCAATGCAAAAACCCCGGTAAAAGAAAGAATCTTATATCAAGCCGGAGGTTTGTTTGATGATGAATTTTGGTCTCGTGACGAAATTAGGGCTGCTAAATCAATCGAATTTGATGCCATTACAGTTAGGGAAGAAGGCGGCAATAAGTTTATATCTTATAGGGGTAGTGATGTGCGGCTAGAATACCCGATTGAGACAGAGAACGTTTTTAATAGCGTTCGCGTTTTTGGCTCTGCTAATTCCACTGCGCCCACACAAGTCATTGATATGAGATCTGGTGATCAAGTTTATCCCGAGTATATAGCCAATCAAAAAAAACATGCTGCAACTGCGAAAGCAAATTCAGAGATTGTTTTCAAAACTCCTAGACAGAGGCTATTGTCTATTGAAGCCATTGATGACCAGGTTGCTTATATTGAATCCAAGTCCAGCTCAACTCAATTTTTTAATGATATTGGATTAAGCATTGATGACTTAGAGACATTGCTCATAAATTATTATAAATTCTTCTTTGATGATGAACCCATTGCCATGGAGGCGCTACTGTCATTAGCAGAGGTGATTAAACTACATAGTGATGGATACAAACCGACTTATTGGGAATTATTATACAGCACGATCGATACGGCCATAGGTGCGGATATATCGCAAATCGAAGGCGTATTCATCTCGCAAAAGAGAGCGGTGGGCGTCACGATGGCACGCGGAAGCTATACCAAGCACTCCAAAACCGATCCAGAACCCACCAATGCCGAAACGGCTCGCATGAGTTGGCTATATAGATTAATTGATTTTTCAACAGAACAAATGTTAGTGGATTATAGGGAGGAATTGGCGATATTTGCTTATGGTCTTTATAAGGCTAATCGATATGACTTGAGTGAAGAAATAGCTTTGGGTAGGTCTTTGGTTGCGCCAAAGATTAGCTATGACGCGCTGGGTAATGAGGTTTTGAATTTGGGGAGGTTTAGCATAGGTTTGGATGAAGCGGCGGATATTGTTGCGAGTGAAAGACTTAACCAGAGTCAGCTTAGGCAAAAGTATATTGAAGGCAATGCGGTGATGAGTGTTTTATCTAATAGGCAAGCTGCGAGGGATTATCAAGACTTTGTGAGACGGTATGGACACATGTCGCAGAAGCTCAATAAAGGTATTGTGATTCAGTCCACCATATTTGATAGAGATATAGATATTTATGCTTTAGATCAACATATTGAGCTACTCATTCTAAATTTAGTCCAACTTCATAAGGTCACACCTGAAGTTGCTATTTATTTAGATTCTGGATTCGCTAGGCACAAAGACATGATATTAGAACTATTGGAGAGACATCGAGTTCCAAACTTAATTAATTGGGAAGAGCCGCGTGAGGGGTTGGTGATGAGCCTTGGTTCTATGGGTAAACAAAATAAGGGTTGGCTGCACACAGATATTAGCCCCATTCAAGCCAATGATATTCCACAGGATTTTAACCAAGCTATTTATCAAGGCCTTAAGGGATTGCATGTATTTGGGTCTGAGAATGGTGAGGGAATAGACTTTGAGAATTATTCTGCTGGTGAAGTGAGCCGACTACGCGAAGACTATAATGCACATGCACTCGAATCAATTAATGACAATCAAACCTTTATCCAAATATTAAGTGGTGACGCTTCTATGCGCTTGCGTCAAAAGCATGCTTGGACTATTGCACAGGCCATACCTATCGAATACGCCTTAAGAGCCATGCAGCGCACCATACAAGCTGTATCTACTTCTCAATAGTTATTTAGGGCCTCTCAGATTGCCGCGGCCAAAAAACGGCCTCGCAATGACGTGATTATCGAGATAATTTTGTAGCGATTAACCACGCTCATATCCTTCAATGAGGCTAGCCCATTGGTCGAAGACGGTTTTGGCTAGGGCGTGCAAGGTTGGCATGTATTGGTGGATGCCATTAAGGATAGATTCGCCTTCTATGCCAGCTTCGTTTAATTCGGCTTGGAATTCACTGACCATATTTCTTAGTATGGATTCTGTGCTTTCTAGGTGAAAGAGTATTCCATAGGCATTGTTTTGAAAGCTAAACATTTGTTCTTGGGTGAGTTCTGTATGGGCTAGGGATACGGCTCCGGGGGGTGGTGTGAATATATCACCATGCCAAAGTAATGCTTTGAATGGATTCGGCAAGCCTTTGATTAATGGATCTTTTTGGGCAATGTCCTTTTTATGAATATTAAACCAGCCAATCTCTTTCTGTGGCCCCGCTTTAATCTCCGCCCCTAGTGCGTGAGCTAATAATTGGCTACCGAGACATATGCCCAATACAGGCTTTTTTTGTTTGAGGGCCGCATCCATGATTTTAAGCTCATCTTTTAGGTAGGGATAAGTGTTTTGTTCATAGACCCCCATTGGGCCACCCATAGAAATCAGGCCATCTACTCCCAGCATTGATTGCGGTATAGACTCGCCTAAGTAGGGTCGAATATAGTGAATTTTAATGGATTGGGCATTGAGGGATTGCTCAATTAATCCGAGTGTTTCTATGGCTATATGTTGAATGGCATAAACTTTGGGCATGGGTGTATTATAGTAGAACTTTGATTGGAGGGGTATTTATGAGTTTGGATGCTATTGGGATTGTTAGTAAGGATATACCTAAGTCGATACTATTCTATCAATTATTGGGCATTGAATTAAAAGGTGTGCAAGGCGTTGATCATTGGGAAGGTGCAACACCCAGCGGCGTAAGACTTATGCTTGATTCGGTTGCTTTGATTAAAGAAATCAATCCTGATTGGAAAGAATCGAATGGCTCTAGTATTGTTTTATGTTTTAAGCAGAAAACGCCTAAAGATGTTGATAAATTGTACTCGAAAATAAAAGCCTCAGGTTTCAAATCCATTAAAGAACCTTGGGATGCATTCTGGGGCCAGCGCTACGCATCCGTGCAAGACCCCAACCAAAATCAAATTGATCTATTCGCAACTCTAAAATAGAGCTAACTACATAGATATTGTCGTTGCGAGGCCGTTTTTTGGCCGCGGCAATCTGAGGTATAACAATAGGCATTAAAACGACTTAAACACGGTTGTTAATAACCTGAGATTGCCACGCCGCTTGCTCCGCCTGCCTGCCGGCAGGCAGGCGCGTCTCGCAATGACGTTAGTCGAAATTTCTTCAGACACACAGAATTGTGCACTCTCGAATGCGAGTAATGGAGGTATAGACAAAATGTATTATATATGATACATTCTACTTATGAAGACGATTGGTCAGACTATATTTATTTGGAGGGGTGAGAGAGGGTTTACCCAAGCGCAATTGGCCCTATCTAGCGGTGTGTCGCGTCCCAATATATCAGCCATTGAACAAGGTTCTAGAGATTTGACCGTGCAAACATTGCGTCGTATAGCTTCGGCGCTTGAATTGAACCCGGGAGTGCTTGTTGATGGCATTAGTCCTGAGACTTCAATGGATAAATTCAAGTCAGACAGATTTGCCTTGGATAGAATTGCCAGATTAGCCACCGGAGAAAATCTATCCGCCTCAGCCGAAGAGAAGAAAATTGCCACAGATTTGGCTTCGATAATGCATTCAAAAATTGGTAATTCAAAGCGCGCTTCTGCTTTGCGTGGAGTGCGGGCTGATGAAAAAGTCATGCATAAATTGAAGGTGGCTCTAGGGCCACCAATAGTCAAACACTTAATCCAACGCGTAGAAAAAATATTATCAACTCGATGGGTACTAGATGAATAGACAACAAATAGAACGTTATTTTAATGCCCTGTCTTCGGAGTATTCCAATCAATGCATTATCATTTTGACGGGTGCGGCAGCAGGCGCTCTGTATGGAAATGTCCGTGCGACTATGGACATTGATTTTGCAGTTACTACCGAAGATTGGGAGCTTTTTACAAAAGCCATAGCCAAGGTTAGTGATCGCATGGCTATAGAAGCCCAATATGCTGAAGACATTGACCGCTGGTCAGCAATCACTTTAATGGACTACAAAGAACACACTTATTTACATAAACGCTTTGGATCCATAGAGATTCGCCTGATGGAGCCGCCTTATTGGGCTATAGGTAAACTTTCGCGATATTTAGATTCAGATATTGGAGATTTGGTTAAGGTGTTCATGAAAACAAATACATCGTGGCAGGATGTGGCATCTGTCGCAGGAAATGCGCTTCGCAAAAGCCCAAAGTCGACTAGCTGTATTCTTTTTGTAAGGCAAACAGAGGATTTTTTTAAAAGGTATGGACATAAGACATGGGGCAAAAAATTTCCTATTGACGAAGCCATTAAGGCTTTTAGGGATTCAGCGGGAATTATTAAATGAAACGCTATGTGATTGGCGATATACATGGGGCACACATTGCTTTATTGCAATGTCTTGAACGGGCAGGCTTTGATTCTGAACAAGATCTCTTAATATCCCTTGGGGATATATGCGATGGATGGCCGGAAGTGAATAAGGTGATTCACCAACTACTCCAGATAAAACATTTTAAACTCATATTAGGTAACCATGATGAATGGTCTTTGCGGTGGATGTTGAATGGATGGAGAGGTTCTGAGTGGACTAGTCAAGGAGGAGAAGCAACCTTGGCTTCATATCAAAATGATAACAATGAAGTTCCCAAAACACATATTAACTTAATCCAAAATGCGACTCTGTATTATGAACTTGATTCTAAATTATTTGTGCATGGTGGCATTGATCCAGATATCGATATAGTCGAACAGGACTCCCAATTAATGATGTGGGATCGGAATTTATTTCACACTGCAAAGGTTCATAGCGATACTATGCCAGAGCATAAGTTTGGCAAATGGGACGATATCTTTATTGGTCACACAACTACCGAAGTGTATAAAACTTTTGAGCCTATGAATTTTTGCAATGTATGGGCTTTAGATACAGGAGGCGGATGGAGTGGCAAATTGACTATAATGGATATTGATAGTCATGATTATTGGCAGTCGGATTTTGTAGCGTCATTATATCCTCATATTCCAGGTAGGCGTTGATTGCAATGAAAGTATTCGTCGCGACATTAATTATTTTATTAGGCAGTTCGACAATGTATGCAAATGAGATAGTGAATATTTTGGCTATGGGGGATTCAACGACGGCGGGTACACCGTATTATGCTTCACCTGTTGAGAGTCCGCCGGATGGATTGGGTGATATCACCGCACAATACCCGCATTGGGTTGAAAAAGCTTTGCCCAATACTGAGGTTTATAATCGCGGTATTCGCGGTCAAAGAACCGATCAAATGAAATCCAGGCTTGTTAAAGACTTGAGCAAAATAAGTCCACAAGTAGTTGTGTTATTGGCTGGCGTGAATGATGTTTATCAAGGCCTGAGTCCTCAGGTAATTATCTCGCAAATTATCTTTATGCACCAATTGGTTAAGTTCGATCGTGCAAAGTTTTTATTATGCTCTGTTTTGCCATATGATGAGGCCTCCCTCGACGCTAATCAAAGACTTCAAGAGTTGAATGTAATGATAGAGGATTATGCTACGCGGAACTCTATACCGTTTTGCGATACTTTTAAAGCTTTGGAAGATCCAAATAAGCCCTTTCATCTTCTTGGTTCAGACGATGGCATACATCCTGATAAAGAAACCTACAAAGTCTTAGGTGAGACTATCGCGGGTTGTTTAAGCGCCGTCATCGCGAGTTAAGCGTGGCAGTCTAAATATTTCTAAGCGACTTTAAAAATTGATGGGTGTTAAGGCCTTCTAAATCAAGATTGCCACGTCGCTGCGGCTCTTCAGAGCTCATGAAAAAGTTTTCATTGCTATGAATGGGTCCTGCTGCGCGGTTTCTGGGAGATCCTCACGTCGCTTGCTTCGCGCTCCTCAGGATGACGATCTGTTGACTGTATTGGCCTTAGTTCAACTTTTGGGTTATTTATCGAAGCCGTTTTGGGCGGCGTGTCTGAATTTGGTGAGGACGGCGTCACGGACTTTGCGAAACTCATTGATCACCTCAGGGGTGATTTCTTTGTCGTGCGGTGGATCTGGGAATGGCCAATGTAAAGTGATGGTTTTGCCAGGGAATATGGGGCATGATTCTTTAGCATTGCCGCAAACCGTGATGACGTAATCAATGTCTTTGTCTAGATATTGCGTGACATGGTCGGAGCTTTGTTGGCTGATGTCGATATCAATTTCTTGCATGACTTGAATGGCGATTGCGTTCACTTGTGAAGGTGCCGTGCCCGCGCTATAAACTTCGTATTTATCATTACCAAACTTTTTTAGAATACCTTCAGCCATTTGAGAGCGACATGAATTACCTGTGCATAGAATCAAAACGTTTTTCTTCATATTAACAGCAACCTTCTGCAGCATTTTTTTTGGCATCCATTTTTTTGTCACAGCGAATCCACCCATACACTAGTGCACCCAAACCCCCACCAAGCATTGGAGCGGGAATATATATTAGTAGGGAGCTCAAGGTGCCTTGAAATAGAGCTGGAGCTATGGATCTAGCTGGGTTCATCGAAGCGCCCGTAATAGGGCCTCCAACAAATGCATCCAATCCAACAATGGCGCCAATGGCTATGCCTGCCATAGTGCCTACGGCGCGCGTGTCCGTAGCGACTGCCATAATGACAAACATGAGGAAGAACGTTAAGGTTACTTCCCAAGCAAAGGCTGTCCATGCAGGTACAGAGGGAAGTGTAGCTCCATGACTAATGGAATTCGGTAATAAAAAACTCAATAATGCGCTTGCGGCAATAGCACCCGCAACTTGAGCCACCCAATAGAGTAAAACTTCTTTTTTTGGAAAATGTCTAGCTAAGGCAAAGCCGAATGTAACAGCGGGATTGAAGTGTGCTCCTGAAATATGTCCTAAGGTATAAATCATACAGGCAACCACTAAGCCAAAAATCACGGGCACAATGAATGGCGGTAAATGTTCAGGGTGCAGGCTAGAAACCATAATGGAGCCGCACCCAAAAAAGACGAGTGTGAATGTTCCTAAGGCTTCTGCGGCTAATTTGTGGACTGTGGTATTCATGTCAAGATTATAACGCATATGCACTTGTGATAGTATGGCGAATTAGTTTGAGAGATATTCGAATTGGTGGGTAGCGTTGACAATGATGCAAGATTTCTTCGGTTATCCTGAGGAGCGCGCAGCAGGCGACGGTTTGTGGGCGATGAATAAAAAGCCCATGTTACGAACGAACCGAGTCAGTGAGGCTCATGTAGATCCTCCAACAAGGCTTTCTGCTGTGAGATCTACAAGGGGCTCGTCCCCTCGACCTGTTGTAAATAGGCCTTTGGCCACTCACCGTCGCTAACGCTCCTCATAATGACGTAATATATTTTTCAATAAAGAATATATGTTATGAAAAGGCTATAAAAAAACCAACATTATGTAATCAATGTGGCCATAATGATAGAGGTAGAAGATGGATTGGTTAAAGCGCAAACATAGAGAAGGTGGGATGTGGGAAATGCTGGTGATTGCATTTCCTATGTTGGTTGCCAATGCCTGTGACACGGTGATAATTTTTACCGATAGATTATTTGTCGCTAAATTAGGCTCGATTCAAATGAATGCTTCCTTTATAGGGGGCTTGAGTGTTTATTTGCTCATGACTTTCTTTGTGGGTTTGACAGGCTATGCCACAGCTTTGATTGCTCAGCATTTGGGGGCCGGTCAAAAAGATGCCTGCGCACGCGTTTTGACCCAAGCCGTTATCATTGCCGTGCTTGCGTTTCCTATAACCTTAGCCTGTCGCCCATTGGTGTATTATTTATTTGAGGCCATGCATATTAATCCCGCCCAAATAGCATTGCAAAAACAGTACTTCAATATATTGAGCTATATCATTTTTTTTGGCTTGATTAAGAATTGTTTTAATAGTTATTTTGCCGGTATTGGTAAAACAGGCGTGATTATGGTGGCGGCTTGTGTGTCCATGTCATTTAATGTGTTTTTGAATTATATTTTGATTTATGGCAAGTTTGGATGCCCTGCTTATGGCATGGTGGGAGCAGCGTACGGCTCTATAATAGCTAGTTTTTTTGGGTTCTTGGTTTTGATCTGGGTATATCTTGGTGATAAGAATCAAAAAGAATTCGGGATTAAAGCGGCTTATATATTTGACTGGCCATTGATGCGCAAATTATTGCACTTAGGTTATCCAGCAGGCCTGGAATTATTTTTGAATATGCTTAGCTTCACTATGTTGGTTATGCTTTTTCATTCAGTTTCGCCAGTGGCTGCAACAGCTGCGTCCATAGTTTTTAATTGGGATATTGTGGCTTATGTACCTTTGCTGGGGGTCGAAATTGGTGTCACCAGTTTGGTGGGGCGCTATATGGGTGCCGGTAAGCCTGAGATAGCACATCAATCCATGCTTTCGGGAATTCGATTCGGCATATGTTTCTCAGCCATTCTATTTATTCTATTCTTATTCGCGCCGGCAATGCTTGTGAATGTCTTTAGTCCCTTAGAGCCAACCAAGGCATTCTTGAATTCGGCAAGCATAGCTGAGAATATGTTACGAATGTCTTCTATATATGTTTTGACCGAAGTGATTATGCTAGCAATGGTGGGAGCGCTTAGGGGAGCTGGAGATACATTTTGGGCCATGGTTTTGACCGTGAGTTTGCATTGGGTATTGGTACCGCTTTTATATATCATATTGCATGTATTGCACTTAGCGCCAGAAGTCGCCTGGCTAACATTGATTGCCACTTTTTTTGTTTTCCTTGGTTTTGTGGTGCGCCGATACAATCAAGGTGCGTGGAAGCAAATCAAACTCGTGAATTAGTCCAAAGCCAACCATTTTAACACTCCCGGGGTGTTAAAATGGTTGTTTTTAGACTAATTGTGTTTAGGGGGTTGTGCGTTATGGTCGGGGGGGGGGTAGAATACACCTGTTGATAAATAACGTCTGGGATGAGGGGGTAGAAAAATGATTGCTGAAGGAACGCTCACCACATTGTATCTTGCCTTTGGAGTTGTTGTGGCTGGTTTCGTGGTTGTGAAAGTAATTAAAAAATCCAATTTAGAAGCAGTCAACTCTATAAAGGGCGTTTATAGAGCTGGTTCAGATGCATTTCACGCAGGTTATAAGTCTATTTAAATCAATCAGTTACATTTAAATCAGACCTTTTTCCCACCTAGGTAGCACTTTCACCCACAAATTCACCAAATACCGCTTCAATGGCATCAAATTTAGCTCGTAATAACAGCCCTAAAAGGTGATAATACGGCACTTCAAAAAAGGGATGGTTATGGAAACTGAACGAGAAATAGAATTATTGATGCCAGCGGGCGACTTTGAAAAAATGGAATATGCTTTTGCTTTTGGAGCAGATGCTGTTTATTTGGGCATACCTCAATTTTCGTTAAGAGCTAGAGAGAATGGCTTTGGCGATCGTCAAACCGTTGTTAAGGCTGTGGAATATGCTCATAATTTGGGTAAAAAAGTTTATATCACGGCAAATATATTGCCCCATAGTCACAAAATCCCTAATTTTATTGCTTATGTAACTGAATTCTTAAGCCAGTGTCAGCCAGATGCTTGGATTATGTCTGACCCAGGCTTGATTATGATTATGCGCGAGAGTTTTCCGGAACAAATCATTCATTTATCAGTTCAAAGCAATACAGTTAACTTTGCATCAGCGCAGTTTTGGCAAAAAATGGGCGTTACCCGCATTATTCTTTCGCGTGAACTTTCTATGGACGAAGCTAAGCTCATTCGTGAAAAATGCCCAGATCTCGAATTAGAAATGTTTGTGCATGGCTCTATATGCATAGCGTATTCAGGACGTTGTTTGATATCTAATTATATGTCGCATCGTGATCCCAATCAGGGCACATGCACGAATTCTTGCCGCTGGAAATACAAAATGCATTCAGGCAAAAACCCCAGTCCCGAACCTTGGGATGCCGCTGACACAACTGAAAAAGGCGTTCGCACGCAACAGAACGAACCTTATAAGCGCATAGAGGGTGAACACTTCTTAGAAGAAGCTGAGCGCCCTGGTGAGTATATGCCCATAGATGAAGATGAGAACGGCACTTATTTAATGAATGCTAAAGACTTATGTGGCATTCAACACTTGAGTACTTTATTAGCTGCTGGCATTGATAGCTTCAAAGTTGAGGGGCGTACCAAGTCTGTTTATTATGCCGCTGTTATATCTAGGGCTTATCGCATGGCAATTGACGATGCACGAGCTGGCAAACCATTCAATCCCGCACATATGGACGAAATTCATTCATCTTCAAACCGTGGTTTGATATCAGGCTTTTTAGAAGGCAACCCGGGTTATAAAGCCCAAGAATATGAGTCCGCTAGATCCAAGGCAGACACACATCGCTTCTCTGGAATTCTAAGAGAATATGATGAGGAAAATAAGCGCATCAAGATAGAAGTCAAAAATCCTATTGTCAAAGGTATGACTTTAGAGATGCTCACTCCGACTGAGACGATAGAAGTCCAAGTAGAAGAATTATTAAACGTGAAGTTAGAACCCATAGATCAAATCCATGGTGGCATATTATATTGCTGGATAGCTTATCCCAAGAATCCAGGTCGCCATATCATGTTCCGCGAACGCATCCGCAACACCTCTGTAACCGAAGAAGTTGCTGAATCCTCAATAAGCAATAATTAACAGACCTAAGACTCATTTGCGGGACGATGAGTTGGTTGAACTTGTCATCATGAGCCCGCGTTATGGGCGTAATGATCCTACAGCAAAAGGCTTTTGTTTGTGAGAACTCTAGTCTACTGACCAACCTTTGATATTTACTAAAAAAAATACTTATATGAAGTTGAGCAGTGTCATTGTGAGCCACCGGTCGGACGACAGTCAGGCGTGGCAGACGTGACAGTATCGCAGCAAAAAGCTTTTCATTACTACGCATGGATCCTGCTGCGCGGCTTCTGGGAGATCATTACGCCGTTTGCTCCGCACGGCTCATGATGACAAATATAATTGTTGCTTCGTTTTTTAACATTGTATATTTCCTTATAAGAACCACTTCATGTAAGAGAATGTATAGTTGTTATAACACTAAGTATAAAAAAGAATTACAATATATTTACCAACATAAAACCAATATTCTGTGACCAATACGCCCACGATGACGGGATTGGAATCCAATAGTGATTTTTTTTCCATTACGCCGAGGATGACGGGATGAGTGCCGTTTTCCATTCTTTTAGTTTAGTTTTGTAGGGGATGGCGGCATTTGCGGGGCTGGTTGAGGGTAGACATTGCATAGGCAAGTCAATCAAGGATCCAAAATTCTGCGTATAGTGTTTGGCTGAAGCTTTGCCATTGCAGACAATTTTCTCAATGGTAGGCCTTTGCTTTAAGAGGTCTGGGATGTCATTGAGCTTCACATCCTTAATAGTTGAATCTGCAGCTCCTTTTCTTTGGCATGCTGCGAGTGTATCCCAAAGCGCTATTTTGTTTCGAATTAAATGAGCTAGCTTCTCTTTATAGTTACCGTTATAAGGGGTTCCAAAGACTTCGAAAATGATTTTCCAGAATAAGTTTTGGGGGTGCCCGTAGTATTGATTGAATTCTAAGGATTTGGGACTAGCCATACTGCCCAATATTAGGACTTGAGCGTTTTTAGGCTTGATTGGGGCAAGTCCCTTAAATAGAGTAGTCATGGATGAATTATACCGTAATATTAATTGCTAACGACTAAACCTTTTGATTAAACTAAGCGTCTTATCTTATGAGCGCTAACATGGATTTTGAATGCAATATTTTGGATAAAAAAAATAGGAGACTCAAAATGAAAAAATTCAACACTCACAAAATAGTACAAATTATGTTTTTGGCCTTAATCACGGTTGGACTTTGTGCCGCAACTGGCTATGCGGCGGACGAAGACTCTGAAGAAGGCTTTGAGAGACCACAAAGACGCGGTGGGCAAAATCAAAGACAATTCAATCCACAGGAATTTTTGCGCAATCATCCTGAAAAAGCTGCTGAGTTAGACACGGATGGTGATGGCCAAGTGAGCAGAGATGAATTTCGTGCTGGCAGAAAAGGGAATCGTCAAAATAAAAGAGCCGAATGGCAAGCTAATAATCCTGAAAAAGCCGCAGCATTAGACACGGATGGTGATGGCCAAGTGAGTCGCGATGAGTTTAAAGCAGGCAAACAAGATCGCCAAAACAAAAAAGCTGAATGGCAGGCCAATAACCCCGACAAAGTTGCGGCATTAGACACGGATGGTGATGGCCAGGTGAGTCGAGATGAATTTAGATCTGGCAAACAAGACCGCCAACAAACACGCCGTGATGAATGGCAAGAAAATCATCCGAATGTTTCGGATCGTTTAGATAGAAATAATGACGGTAGTGTAGGCCCTCGTGAATTCAAACAAGGTAAAAAATTACGTAAGCTCAATAGTGATCAATGGCAAGAGAATCACCCCAATGCCACTGAACGTTTGGATCGTAATGATGACGGCAATGTTGGACGTAGAGAATTCAAACAAGGTCAGAAAATGCGTAAAGTGAATAATGGCCAATGGCAAAAGAATAATCCCAAAGTCAATAAACGCTTGGATCGTAATAATGACGGCAATGTGGGCCGTAGAGAATTACAACGCGCTAAACAAGTACGCCAAAATAATAACAATGGACCAAAACGACGCGACTTAGACAATAATCCTCCAGGTCGACGCGGCGGCAAAGGCACTAATTGGGAAAATAAACCCGGACGACGCGGCGGCCCAGGAGCTAGTCCAGATAGAAACTAAACATAACGACGCGGTGAGAGTGTCTACTTTTACGTATCTGAAACCAATTGATTCAAAAATGTTATCCTGAGGAGCGTGGAACTAGCGACGTGAGGATCTCTTGTTGCGCATGGACCCAGCTACGCGGTTTCACAGCAAGGCCTTCTAATAGGTCGATATAATTGAGTTTAAAAGCATTCTGGGAGATCCCTGCCTGCCGGCAGGCAGGCTTACGATGTTTGGGCGCCTCACTGACTCGGCCCTGTTCGTAGCATGGGCTCTTTATTCATCGCCC
>JBLINS010000023.1:0-32515 GCA_047639455.1 Candidatus Omnitrophota bacterium | reverse complement strand
TCTCAGACTCATCCATTAACTACCAAGACATTCAAGTACTCTCAGACGCTGGTATTAACTTCTCAGACGTTCAAGTCCTAACAGATGCTGGTATCAACTACTCAGACTTACAAATCATCTCTGAGGCGGGTATTAACTACTCAGACTTACAAGTACTCACAGACTCATCCATTAACTACCAAGACATTCAAGTGCTCACAGATGCTGGTATCAACTACTCAGACGTTCAAGTCTTAACAGATGCCAGTATTAATTATTCAGACATACAAGTCATCTCTGAGGCAGGCATTAACTACTCAGACTTACAAGTACTCACAGATGCTGGTATCAACTACTCAGACGTTCAAGTACTCACAGATTCCGGCATTAACTACTCCGACTTACAGTTCTTTAGTGAAGCATCTATAAACTATGCTGATTTGCAATACCTAACAGATGCTGGTATTAATTGGACAGACTTCCAAGTGTTGACAGATGCTGGCATCAACTACTCAGACTTGCAATTCTTTAGTGAAGCTTCCATAAATTATGCTGACTTGCAATTCATAACTGATGCGGGTATTAATTGGACAGATTTCCAAGTCCTAACAGATGCTGGTATTAATTATTCAGATCTCCAATTCTTTAGTGAAGCTTCGATAAATTATGCGGATTTACAATTCATAACTGATGCGGGTATTAATTGGACAGATTTCCAAGTCCTAACAGATGCTGGTATTAATTATTCAGATCTCCAATTCTTTAGTGAAGCTTCCATAAATTATGCGGATTTACAATTCATAACTGATGCGGGTATAAATTGGACCGACTTCCAGGTCTTGACTGACGCTGGTATCAACTACTCTGACTTGCAGTTCTTAAGTGAAGCTTCGATAAACTATGCTGATTTACAATTCATGACTGATGCGGGTATAAATTGGACCGACTTCCAGGTCTTGACTGACGCTGGTATCAACTACTCTGACTTGCAGTTCTTTAGTGAAGCTTCAATAAACTATGCTGATTTACAATTCATGACTGATTCAGGTATAAATTGGACTGATTTTCAGACGTTGACGGACGCGGGAATTAACTATTCTGATTTACAGGTTTTTAGCGAATCAAGTATTAACTACTTTGATTTGCAAGTCTTGACTGATTCTGGGATAAATTGGTCTGATATTGAATATCAAAGTGATGCGGGTATCAATTGGTCTGATATGCAAGTAGCTTCAGAAGCTAGCATTAACTATATGGACTTCCAAGTTATGAGTGATGCAGCAATTAATTGGGACGATTTTGCTTTCATGACGGGTGGCGGAATTAATTTCACTAATCTTGCGGGCCAAAGTGTTTCTACAATCAATTGGACAGATTTTGCAAGACAATCTACAGCCGGTATTAATTGGGAAGATCAGGCTGGGTCTGGGACCGATATAGCAACTGTACTTACTCGAATAGGAACATCAGCCGATTCAACAACCACAACAACGTTATTCGGTAAAATTAATTCAATCAAAACAGATGTGGACGCAGTTAATTTGACAGATATAACGTCCATTAGCACTGGCGTGGATTCCATAGAATCCACTATTGGCACAAGCTCGGATACAGATTCGTCCAATACGTTATTTGGTGAAGTTAATAATATGATTACACTTACGGGAACAGTCACAGATACAACGCAAACACTGTCTGTTTTTGGAAAATTAAATAATATCAAAACATTCACGCAAGATGCGTTTGATAAAATTCAAAAAATAAGAGAAGAACTAGGCGTGGCTGAATCACTATCTGAAATTGGTACGGACAATATATTTACCGCTATGGTTGAGTTAAAATCAATTATTGATCAAATTGTGAATGTAACTTCAGAAATTGTTGATAATCGTATTGATCCGGAAGAATTAACTCGCACAATTGTTAATGCTATGTCAAAATCCGGCACGGATGAAGGCAATGAGCTTAGAGAATTGATTCGTGAACTCCGTAAAATTGATTTAGAAAATCTTCAAGATATTGATGATATAAGAGATGCCACGATTGAGAATCAACGATTACTAAAAATTCTAATGGAATCTTCAGAGGGTGAATTAGAAGTTGAATCATTCTGGGAGTCTGAATGATGAGAATTCAAATCGACTCTATCCTTAGAGCATCTATCAGTGTGATTATGATTTTAATAATTACACCCGTTGCCTTGAGCGCAGAAACTATAGCGGCGAATCTAAGCACAGTTAACTCTGGTAGCGAAAGACGTGAAGCCAAGCCTGTCCGTTACCTGTTACCGCCTGAAATTAATAAAAAGAATCTACTTGAAACCGCTGGAATGGAGGTGCGCTATGATCAAACTAAAGCCACTCTATATTTATACGATGAGGTAGATTTGAATCCTGGTGAAACAAAAGAATACAGAATTGTGTTTGAGGATATATGGACGGTTGATCCAAAGGAAATAGAAGCCCTCAAGCAGCGAATAGCGCAAAGGCTTAAATATATGGAGGATACGGAGGACTATAATCAGGGAAAGATATTTGCGGATCATTTAAATAGTCAATTAGATTTAGTTGTCGAGCAATTGGGTGGGGTAAGTAATCTTACGGTGATTCAACGAATTGAAATGAGCCGTATTCATAATAGCGTTCTTCAGGATATTGAAGGAAAGACAACTGTTATGAGTGATTTTGCCAAAGAATCAAAATGGTTCAGTGTGGGAAGTGATTCTGTTGCGGCATTCAAATTTACTATTCGGTTAAAAAATCGTCTACAAGTACCTAAGGAAGATTACCCTGTTAAAAAGTATCTACCAAGGGGCGTGGGTAAAGAGCATATAGTTGATTCCAAGGGTTTGAAAGTTAATTATGATCCCGCTAATAAATTATTTTACTTATCAGGCAAAGAAAGTTTAGGCGCCCTCGAGGAAAGAAGTATTGAGATTGAGATAAAAAATGTTTGGCGCGTCCCAGATGATCGAATTGATATGATGATTAGCGAGGGGCTTAGTCTTGCAGAGCGTTTAAAGGGCAGTCAATATGAGTCTGATGGCGTGATATTGAATCTCGAAGTGGAATCATTATTGAATGAGGTTAAAGCTTCACAGAAGCAGTCTGAAACACCACTAGATATCATAGCCAATCATGCTATAAATATGAAGAGGTTCACAGCCACAGATGATGCGCTAGTACAGCTGAGACGGATGGTGAATGAGATTGAGCACAGAGTGCCACAAACGGTACCTTATTATACAAAACCTATTACTACTGATATTTCAACTACTTGGAAAATAATTTATGGAATGATTGGTATTATGACTGTTGTGGGACTGCTAGCATTCGTGCTCTGGTGGGGCCAATCGCAAAAGACAATTAACAAAACTTATACAGAATTCAAACCGGAATAATTATGTCATTTTTTCAATATAAAGAATTTGGTACAGTCCTAACAAAGAAACAATGTGTAATTGTTGTAGAGGGATTAGAAAACTGCATTTATGGTCAATTGGTTGATTTGGGAAATTCATCAACCGGCATGATTATTGGTTTTACCAAGGAGTTCGCTCAGGTTTTGATACTAAGTGAGAATAAACAAATAGGTGCTGGTGACAGAGTGTCTACAACGATGAAGCCTTTTACGACGCCCGTAGGTGAAAATTTTATTGGTAGAATCACGACGCCACTGGGCGTGCCTCGCGATGGAGGCCCTCCTATACAGGCTGACGATTATTATCCTGTATTCAGAGATTCACCGCCTATTATGGCCAGGGGACCCGTAGCGCGAACGTTGCAAACCGGTGTTAAACTCCTTGATTCTATGATTCCGCTAGGCTGTGGGCAAAGAGAATTGCTAACAGGTGATCGAATGAGCGGTAAAACGACTATTGGTACGGATGCTATTATTAATCAAAAAGGTCGCAATGTGATTTGTCTTTACGTAGATATTGGCAAATCAGAATCCCAACTTAAACGAATCTCAAATTTATTTCAAAGGTTTGGCGCTTCTGAGTACACAATGATTTTATCCGCTGGCGCTTCAGCCTCACAAGGTGAGCAGTTCCTGGCGCCTTTTGTCGCTTGTGCGTTAGGTGAATATTTTATGTTTAAAGGCAAGGATGTTTTTGTTGTTTTTGATGATTTTACAAAGCATGCATGGTCATATAGGGAATTGTCCCTACTCTTACACAGGCCGCCAGGTAGAAATGCCTATCCTGGAGATGTTTTTTATCTTCATTCACAAATGATCGAGCGCGCTGCACAATTGCGAACTGATTTGGGTGGTGGTTCAATGACATTTTTACCTTTAATGGAAACGCTTGAGGGTGATATCACTAGTTATGTAATAACGAATCTTGTTTCAATGACGGATGGTCAAATTTGTCTTGATTTAAATCTGATGGCCATGGGTTTTAAGCCATCTCTTGACTTAGGTCTATCAGTTTCGCGCATTGGAACCAAAGTGCAGTGGGATATCATGAAAGGTTTAACCAAAACATACCGTCTTGACTTTATTCAACATAGAGAATTAGAGGAGAGTACAAAACTTCAAAGTGATATCGCTCCTGAGTTGGAGAAACAATTGAAATATGGCCGTATATTCATTGAAATAATTACACAAGACAAAGATTCACCTGTGCCATGTGAAAAGCAAGTATTTTATTATTATGCTCATAATAATCAGATGCTGATGAGTCTCTCAATGGAACAAGTTGTCGAATTTAAGCGTGATATAGATGATTACTTGGAAGAAAATCATATTGATTTACTAAAGAAAATTAGCGAAGAACGCAAAATGTCTGATGAAATACAAGAGGGTATCGAGGGTGTTTTGCGTACATACCTAGCGAGGTTCATTACAAATGATGCTAAAGTTGAAGCGTAAATTTAGGTGACTTATGTTCGACCTACTAGTCGTGAGTCCAAAGCGTGTAATATTCGATGAAGCCGTTGAGAAAGTCCGGCTCGATGGAGATCAGTCGGAGTATGAATTTTTGAGTTTTCATGCAAGAACTATGGGTAAGTTAAGACAGGGGAATGTCATCATTGATGAAAAGCATACCATTCCAATAAAATCAGGCGTGGTTCGTTTTATAGACAACCAATGTACGATTCTCTGCGAAGAAATGGTTGGATACGCACCTCGGGAGAAGGACTAAGTTTAATGCAAATCCTATTGCTTCTACTCATGACAGCTGCTGCGATATTAGGGCCATCGGCTGTGGTTGCTTTGATTGGACAAACGACAATTAAAGCTTTAGCAAGAAATCCGTCGTCTAGTCCGGTTATATTAACGGGCATGGTTACTGTTCTAATATTTAATCAATGTGTAATTATAATTTCATTACTAGTTTTCTTTCAGTTGTTCAAACAATATTAGTGAGGTCTTGATATGCCAATTATAGGATTTATTATTGCTCAAGTTGTATTGATGATAATTATTATTGTTATCTTAAAAAGAATGATATTTTCCGATACAGACAGTGCTATCAATCGCTTAACAAAGTTGAATAACCAAAATCGAGACAAAGAGCAGCTTTTAGCTCAAAAATTAGATGCAGCCGAGAAGTATATTGCTGAGCAAAAAGAAGCCCTTGTAGAAACAGACAAGAAGTTAAAGCAGGAAGCAAAACGAGCTGCTAATCAAATGCACGAAGACGTGATAAAGAAATCTAAGACAGAAAGTGAAGATATAATAAAGAAAGCGCATGAGGTTAAAGATCAGCTTATAATTGACGCCAAAATTGAAGCTGAAGGTAAGATGGTTGAGATTTGTACCGAAATTATGAAGAATGTTTTAAATGACGCTGTTCAAACTGAAATCAATAACAAGTTATTAGAAGAATTTTTGGTTGAATTAGAAAAAGCAGATTGGAGCCGAATTAATATAAATTCAGATACGATCGAGCTTGCATCTTCTAAGCCAATCGCAGAAGCGTATCTAACTAAAGTTCAGGCGGTGTTATCAACTAAATTAAACCAAAGTATTAAGGTTAAGTCTAAAGAGGACCCAGCTTTGATTGGTGGAGTGCTGATGAAGCTAGGCTCCACTGTAGTTGATGGTAGTTTGGTTGAACGAATAAATGAAGAGTCGAAGTCGATTATGGAAAAATTGAAATGGAAGTACGCTAGTTAAGAGGATAATATAATGTCGCAATTACCCAAAATTCAAGAAGAAATGGATTTAATGAGTGATATGCGTAGTATTATGGAAGTCATGAAAAGTATCGCATTGACAGGATTTATTGATTCAAAAAAATTGCGTGAGCAACGTTATGAGTATTTCAATAAATCATTTGATGGCTTTTTTCAGGTAGCGGACTTAACTCATGCAGAGCACCCATTTATTAAAGCAGCATCATCAAAAGTTTGTATTATTGCTGTTACTTCAAGCGAATCGTTCATGGCCGGATTAAATAATCGCGTGATGAAGTTGGCTTTTTCTAAGACCGAGGGCTTAGAAAAGCATTTCATCATTACCGGGCCGAGAATGATGGGCAAGCTAAAGAATGAAGGTATCGCGTACACCATGTTTCCAGGTATCAAAATTAAGAATATGGTTGATATCGCGACTCAAATTAAAGATTTTGTTTTACAGAAAGTGTTAGACAAAGAATTTGGTCGGGTGGTTTGTGTCTTCGCATATCCTGAATCGATATCAAAACAAGAAGTCAGGGCAGTAACTTTAATTCCAGCTGAAAGCGCATACCCTGAGGAAATGAAAGCTAGCATTATTGATCCAGACGAAGAAGTCTTCATCGAATCTGAATTTGATAATTTAATGATGCACTTAAACGAATTGTGGCTAATTAGTAAATTAATCCACACTTTTCAGGATCATAAGATGTCAGAAGGTGCTGCGCAGGCCATGCAGTTAGATGGTAACTTAGAAAACCTGATGGATTATGAAAAAAAATTAAAGATGGCATTTGTCAAAACAAGACGCGAAGTAATTGATACGTCTCTACGGGAAACAGTTTCAGCTATGATGGCAGCGCCACAGCATTAAAGAGGTGAATTATGGAAAACGCAGACGAATCTAAAATAGGTAAAGATGATCTTCAAAAGACCAAATATGAGGGCAAGATACAAAGTGTCCAGGGCCCCATTGTCGATGTAGCTTTTAAAGATGGCCATGAGTTGCCACCAATTGACTGCGTTGTTCACGCTGAGTCATTTGCTGGAAAAAAAATTATGCTTCAAGTTGCTGAACATTTGCCAGGTTATGTGGCTAGAACAATTTCTTTACACGAAACGATGAATCTTCAGAGAAATGCAAAGGTATGGTCTGAACATACAAAGGTTCAAATTCGCGTCAGCGAAGAATGCTTTGGCAGAATTGTGAATGCTATGGGTGAACCATTGGATGAGCGGCCACCCTTGTCCGTTGGTGCGCTGCGCGATATCCGCCAACCACGTGTATCCCATACTGTTAAAACTGGAGCCGGAGCTGCTGTGGCTGAAGTTATGGATACGGGAATTAAGATGAATGATTTGTTCTTTCCTTTAGTTAAGGGTAGTAAAACAGGTGTTTTGGGAGGTGCGGCCTGTGGCAAGACGGTTGTGATTCTTGAATTAATCAATAATATTGTTAAACAACATTCAGGTGCTTGCGTGTTTACTGGTATTGGAGAGCGACTCAGAGAGGGGTTTGATTTATTCGAAGAATTGGGAGACGCAAAATTACTAGATAAGGTGATGATGGCTTTTGGCCAAATGGATCAACCGCCGGGAGCTAGACGTGAAGTGGTTTTTGCGGGTTTAAGTATGGCGGAGTATATTCAAAATCAAAACAAAGACGTTCTATTGTTTGCAGATAATATTTTTCGTTATGTTCAGGGTGGGCAAGAGGTTTCTACACTACTTGGACGTGTCCCCTCCGAAACAGGCTATCAACCAACTTTAGCGTCAGAAGTAGCTGAAGTGCAAGAGCGGATTAGGTCGATAGACGGCGGTGGTTCTATTACGGCATTTCAAGCCGTTTATGTTCCGGCAGATGATTATACTGATCCTGCAGTAGTTGCAATTTATACGTATTTAGATGGCGTGATGTCCTTATCTCGCGATATGGTACAAAAAGGCCTTTATCCCGCCATTGATATTCTGAAGAGTTCTTGTGTGAATTTGGATTCAACGATTGTTGGTCAGAAACATTTTGACGTAGCTCAAGAAGCTCGTAAAATATTGACTAAACTGCAACAATTAAAAAAGATTGTCGCCATCATTGGCGTTGATGAATTGTCACCAGCTGATCGAATCACTTACCATAGAGGTTTGAAGCTACAGAATTATTTTACACAGCCATTTTTTGTAGCCGAAATTTATACCGGCAAAGCGGGCGAGTATGTGGACCCAAAAGACACAGTGAGTGATGTAGACGCCATAATGAACGGTGACTATGACGAACAAGACCCACGTGATTTTTATATGATAGGTTCATTGGAAAAGAAATTCGGCAGTAAGGCATAAATTATGATTTTAAGAACTGATGCGCGTATTGAGTCCGCATTTGCTTTACGCCTTATAGAAAAAGGCCTCATAACTCAAGCTGCACTTGACGCTGCTATATCCATGAGTGCGTCACTTAAACAAAATTTAATTGATTATTTATGTTCCGAATGTGGGCTGAATGTCGATGCTACATATCAAATACTCGCTGACCAATTAAGTATCCCTTATAAAAATCTCAAGTTATATCGAATCCCCGAAAATGTAATTAGGCGCGTACCAATTAAAATAATTAATCACTATCAATTCATACCCTTAAGCATCGAAGCAGATACATTGGTTTTGGCCGCAGCATACTATATAGATGTCAAAACTCAGGATGAACTCAAGCTGCATCTTGGCCTAAATATAAAGCAAGTGTTATCGCCCTCACTTGAAGTGAATAATTTATTGAAAAGATCCTATGGTTTCTCGGCTAATACAGTTGATCGAATTATTGCTGGTTCAACTATGAACGGCAATAGTAATCACGAGCAGGAAATAACCTCAATAGAAACTGAAGATCAAAGAGCTTCTGATTTTTCTGTTATTAACTTGGTTAATGAGATAATACTTGAGGGCTACAGAAAACGATCCACAGATATTCACTTAGAGCCTTATCGGGGCCAGTTTAGATTAAGATACAGAATTGACGGTGTTTTACATGATGCCAATCTCTCGCAAAAGGCCAAATCTTTAATACATCCAATTATTTCACGCATTAAAATTATGTCCAATTTAAATATTGTCGAGCATCGATTACCTCAGGATGGCCGCGCTATTGTGCAAATTAGTGATCAACGCTTAGATTTGCGCATATCTTGTATACCCACACCGGCTGGTGAAAGCATTGTTGTGCGCGTGCTTAAGTCTGAGATGACTTTTGATTTAGGCAGGCTTGGACTCAATGAGTCTGACGAGAAAATCATGAATAATTTGATTAAACAACCATTCGGAATGATCTTACTCACGGGGCCAACGGGAAGTGGTAAAACAACGACTCTATATACGTGTTTGAATAAAATAAAGTCAGACGTGAGTAAAATAATATCGTTAGAAGACCCCATTGAATATGAAATACCTGGAATCACTCAGATTCAAATTCATCCAAAAATAGGATTGGATTTTGCTAGCGGATTACGGAGCGTCTTGAGGCATGATCCTGATATTATGATGGTTGGTGAAATACGTGATTTGGAGACGGCTCAAATTGCGGTTAGGGCGGCATTGACTGGACATTTAATATTTTCAACATTGCATACTAACGATGCGGTTAGCGGAGTCGCTAGGTTATTAGATATTGGCATCAAGCCCTTTATGGTGACGTCTAGTGTGCAAGCGATTATAGCTCAGCGTTTAGTGCGGGTACTATGCGAACATTGCAAAGAGCGAAACTCTGCCGAATCAGAAGCTACTAAATTACAAATTATGAATGATTGCCAACTGGATTCTCTAGCAGACGTTGTGACATGGGTGGGTCGAGGGTGTGCTGAATGTAATCAGACGGGCTATTATGGCCGTACCGCCATACACGAAATCTTACTTTTGACAGAAGCATTAAAAGAAATGATTTTGGATAACAAATCTATTAATGCAATTAAAGATAAGGCCATGTCTCATGGAATGCAAACTTTGATGCATGCTGGATGGAAAAAAGTACTGGAAGGCACAACTACGACATCAGAGATAATCAAGGCGGCAAGCGTAGGGGTCGTATAATTGCCAGTATTCAAATATCGGGCTAAGGATGGCCCATCGCGTGAGGTGGCCGGGGTTGTTGATGCGCCAGATCACGCAGCTGCAATAGAACGAATTCATCAAATGGGTTTAGCGCCCATACATGTTGTAAGCAATCAGCGAAAATTAACAGACATTGAGAGACTAAAGAATTTATTTGGGTCTGGTCGATTAAGTGACCGCCAACTCATATTATTTAGCCGTCACTTAGCTGGTTTTTTGAGAAATGGAATCCCCATTCTCAAAGCTATGAGCATTATGACTAATCAAGAGGTGGATAAGAACTCCAAGAAACTTTTTGAGTCCATATCAAGTAAATTAAAAGAAGGTCTGACGCTATCCGACGCTTTAGACAGGCACCCTAAGCAATTTCCACAATACTTTATCGCGATGATTAAATCAGGTGAAAAAGCCAGCGTATTAGATAAATCGCTTGATATTCTTGCTAGGTATTTGAAGCGTGAGGCCAGAACCAGAACAATTATTAAGCAAGCTTTAACATACCCTACATTCCTATTCTTTGCTGGTCTTTGCGCGGTGTTATTTATTTTATCTTATGTGGTGCCAAAACTAACTGAATTATTTGATTCTCTAGGTCAAGACTTACCGGCGTCAACACAATTCATTATTCATCTTGGAGAATGGATGAAATTTGGGTGGATATTTGCATTAATTGGATTAGGCCTAGTTTTTTTTGTACTTCCAAATAAAATTAAGAGTATAGTTGGTGAGCAAGTATGGGACAGTTTCATATTAAAGCTACCCATACTTGGGACTACTTTATTTAAATCGGAATTTTCTAGATTCAGCCGCGCTTTGCACATGTCGTTACAGAATGGCATACCATTTTTAACAGGGCTTGACGTAGCAATACCGATATTGCAATTTTCAAATTTGCGACATGAATTAGATATATGCCGAGACGCAATTCAAAAAGGCAGTCGCTTTGGTGAGGCCTTGGCTAAAGCAAAGGCATTTCCACCATTTGTTACTGAGATGATATCAATCGGCGAAGCTTCAGGAAATTTGGAAAATATGCTGGAAGAAATTGCTATTGTATACGAAGAAGATGTAGATGATAAAATGAAATACATGACGAATTTATTAGAACCAATGATGATAGTGGTAATTGGTGGAGCAATAGCTTTTGTAGTTATGGCAATGCTTATGCCAATTTTTGATATGGATGTTATAGGGTGATATATGATTATAAATAAAAGAGGGTTTACACTAATAGAAATACTATTAGTAGTGGTTATCATTGGCACCTTGGCTGCGATGGTGGTGCCGAGATTAACAGGTCGCTCCCGTAAGGCCAAAATCACGGTTGCTAGAGTCGATATCGAGGCTAATGTCGCATCAGGCCTTAAATTATATGAATTGGATAACGGAACATTCCCTACGACAAGCCAAGGTTTGGACGCATTGGCGCGCAAGCCAACGTCTTCACCAATTCCAAACAATTGGAATGGTCCTTATATTGAAAAAGCGCCTCTCGACCCATGGGGAAAAAAATATCAATACTCCTATCCTGGTTCACATGGTTATTCGTATGATTTATATTCCTTCGGACCTGATGTGAATGATGAGGGAAATTGGATTAAAAATTGGTGATATTAGGTTTTGAGACTAATACTTAGTTTTTAATGGAAGACCAAATAAACATTACACGATCTAACAACCGCAATAATCGCAGGTACCTCAAAAGTGGTTTTACATTAATTGAAATATTGGTTGTTGTGATAATCTTATCATTTTCAATTATTGGAACATTCACCGCCTTTTACAAGGTTTCAGACACATTGCGTTATTTATTAGTAAGGCACGATGCTGATATGATAGCAGATGACTTGATTACGGATGCGCGCGTACATTTTAGAAAGACTAGGCATTTTAGAAATTGGCCCGCAAACAGAGAGATATATCTTAACAAACGTTTGTATCAGCTTGATGTTGAAGCCGAGGCCGGCAATGCAGCAGAATCCTTATATCTTTTGGATATTAAGGTTGCTTGGTCTGCAAACAAACCCGGTCAGGTGTCAAAGAAAGCTTTAATCACTTTTTGAATATGCATGAATTTTTAATAAACTCAATATTAATTATTATATGAAGCCGAGGTTCTCACCCATATTTAATCACAAAGGTTTTTCGCTAATAGAGCTTTTGCTTGTCACGGCATTATTGTCAATTATTTGTCTGACGTCCAGCTTCACTATTGTTCAAGGCGTTAAGCTGTATCAGCGTCTATCAAAGACTGGTCAAGAAAAAAATATGTCTATTTTTTTGGAGGGCGTCTATCGAGACTTGAGAAATATGAATGTTTATTCTAAAGTGCCATTTGAATCAAAGACAAATAGCATTACATACGCAATGGCATATAATTTTGTTGATGGAACAGGCATTCCTGACGCAAGACTTGCGGAAGTGACTCTGTCCTATGACGCCGACAAAGAACAAGTTATTAGAGTTGAGAAACGTTTTGCTACATTTGAAACAAGTGTCGCGATTAGTGAGAAAATTATAGCTCAAGGGGTTAAGTCTTTTAATATTAAATTGGAAAAAGATTTATTCGAAATACCCTCTTTTATACAAATCGAAATTGAATTCTTGGGACAATTCGGCCTTAGGCGATTATCCAAATCAGTTTTAATACCGTCGGCATCTGCGATGATGGAGGGCCTTTAATGGATATTCGATTGAATCAGAGGGGCTCAATATTAGTCATGGTGTTGTGGACGATTATGCTACTTGCGTTCATGGCTGTGCATTTGGTGATTTCTACCAATGAGCAGGTGCATGTATATAAGCGCTTAGGTGATCGAGGCATATCTCGCCGCGCCGCTGAAGCTGCCTTATTGGGATTTTCCGATCATTTTAGACGCCGCGAAAGCAAGTTGCCATTCACGCTTAGTGAGTCGATTTCGGGTGGCGGTCGTTCTATACGGGGCGAATTAGACGGTATCTCCTATGACGTTATTCCTAAAGGACTTATGTCAGAAAGTGGACAAGACTACTCTCAACCTACCAATGCTAATCAAATACATGCTGAATTAAGCTTAGATAAGCAGTATCCAACAAGTTATGGTATAATAGACCAGAATCGCAAAATAAATATCAATACGTCTGACGTGTATGTATTGCAAAAACTAATTAAGCAATTAAGCGGCATGGATGACGATAAAGCTTTAGAATTAGCCGCTGGCATCGTTGATTATCGCGATGAAGATGATGTTATGACGATTCAGAAAAAATTTTTAGGCTCCGAAAAAGGGGTGTATCGCTCGGCAGGCTTGCAATATCTGCCAAAAAACAAAAAATTTGAGTATCTTTTTGAGGTATTGCAAGTACCTGGCATGACTGAAAAGATATATAGAAGTCTGAGACATCAGGTGACGGTATTCGGACATGGTCAGATTAATATAAACACATCGACCAATGAGGTTCTTTTGGCTTTGGGTCTAAATTCTGATCTAGTTCAAAAAATATTGCATTTGCGTATTGGGCCTGATCAAACAATTGGCACCGGTGATGACGGAATATTTCGGGAATTAGCAAGTGCTGAATCTCAATTGGCAGCTAAATATGACTTATCTGAATCGGAAAGATTGTCACTTAGGCATGGAATTAGCCGCAGATATTTCACAACATCTTCGGAATATTTTAAGGTTACAGGTTACGCACTTAAAACAAGAGTTAAAGAATTTGCGCATTGTATTTATAGCCGTAAAGGTGGCACGCAGTTTTGGCTAGAATCATAGTAAACTAACTGAAATTATGAGAAAATATAACTAATATATGAACTTATTCCCCAAACCCACAACATTAATTTATATGGATGAGAGCACTTTCAAAGTGGCAGTCACTATGGAAGGAAGCGGTTCTGTTTCAAGTGTACATAGTTTTGCAACAGAGGGTTTATCAAGCGAACAATATATTTCTGATATAAAGCAGTCACTTGAATTATGTAATGCAAATTTGAGTAATGTGCATTTAGTGATATCCAGTCAATATGCAGTTACAAAATCAATAGAAGTTCCGTCATTTGATGCGGACGAATTATCACAAATTGTATCTTTGCAAGCAGGCAGGCATACACCATTATCTAGTAGTGAATTTGTGGTTGATTACTTGAATTTGGATATCATTGCTGATAAATATACAAAAGTTTTATTAGCCATTGTTGCTAATGCCGATATTCAAAAGCATGCGCAACTATTAGAACAAGCTGGCTGCGAAATTCAAGGCGTTCATACAGCCTTTGATCTTGTCACAAAGGGTCTTGTCAGAACCATGTGTTTGACTGCTGCTGAACACACGGGTATTGTGATTTTGGATGTTAATAATTCTGATATGATAATTGCCTATAAAGATCAACCCGTATTTATACGAACGATGCCAGTTGGCATAAAAAATATTACTCAGCCGAATAATCAAGCAATTTTGCTCGACGAAATAATAAAGTCACATGAGGCTTATAAAGCCGCCGAGGGCAGCGTTAGTTTACAAAAGATAGTAGTTATTGGACCTCAAGGTTTTGAACTGCAAGCGCTTTCTCAAGCAATTAATGAAAAATTAGTGATACCTACACGCATCATTTCTGCTCGAGAAACTATTACTTTAAAACAAGCCGCCCAAACCTACCTAGAGGAATGTCCTACGCTTAGTTTGGATGACATCCTTTTTGGTTGCGCTAGCCCCAGCCTTTCGCTAATGAATTTTTTACCTCAAGAGTTGAAGACGCAAAAAGTGTTTAAGGCCAAGGCTAAATCCACATTCACGGCGGGTATTTTGGTTATTTTGACGTTTATGTGTTTTGTGGGAACCTATGTTTCACAAGCTTATTTTAAATCTGCCTATTTAAAGTCTATAGAATCAAAATTCGCTACAAGAGATATAGAGGCGAATAAACTGATGAATATATCTATAGAAAATCATGCTATTGCCGAATTTAAAAATCGTAAGAATGAAGCTGTTTCAGCTATTCTTGAATTAGAAAAAATCTTGCCGACGGAAATGTATCTTAATGAAGTTATAATTGAGCCAAGCGGATTAATTTCGATTCGGGGAACGTCTACTTTAATGTCACGAGTATTTGCCTTTGTAAGCGAATTTGAAAATAGTGTTCTGTTTAGTGATGTAACGACTGATTTTGCCAAGAGTCGTAAATCTGACGAGCAAGATGTAACAGATTTTGGTTTAAGTGCCACTATAGATAAAGGAGCCATAAGTCATGGCCGATGAAGAGACAACCCCGAAACCAGAGGAGCTAGTTGAAGCTCAAGCAGTAGAGGAAACCGTTACAGAGGATGCTGTGGAGCAAGGCAAGCTTAAGACTTTCTTGATCAATATGTCTTTGCGTGAACGCGTAATAGGTCTTGTGGCAGGCTTGTCTGTATTGATACTTGTGGTTAATTTTTTAATATTAAACCCAATCCGAAAACACATTGCTAGCTTGGATGAAAAAATTGAAGCACAAATGTTGAGCATTCCAGAGAAGATGGTTATTATTCAGCGCAAAAATCAAATATTTGAAGATCGGCGAAATAATAAAGCTTATCTTACCGATGCCAATATAAAGATTGAAGAAGAAACAGCGCTTTTGTTGCAAGAAATAGAAAGAGTGTCAAAAACAGTTGGTTTATTTATTTCGAATCTGAATCCAGTAAAAGATGAAGCTGAAGCTGGAGAAATTCAAAATTTTAAAGTCGATATAGAGGGAGTGGGCACAATTCGCAGCATTAAGAGCTTCATGATTGAATTGGAAAAATCAAACCCTCCTGTCCGGGTCAGTGTAGTTAACATTAGATCACAAGGAACCGACACTGATGAAATACGTTATAAATTCACAATCACAAAAATCAGTATCCGCGGTTAATTCAAAAAAAAACCTTCTTACCATAATATTTTTGATTTGCTTATGTATTCCCAATGCATTTGCTGAGATAAATGACATCGTTATTGATACAACCATATCTCCGGCTGACAAACTTAGTATTATTAAGTTGTACAAAGAAGGTAATATAAATATAAGTAAAGGTAATTGGGAATTAGCCGAACAAAAGTTTCTGAGAATTAATAATATAACGCCTAATATCCCAGCGATTCATCATAGCCTTGGTCTCATATATATCCAAACGGGCGATACTACCTCAGCGATTATGTACTTTAATAAAGCTCTAGAAAAAAATCCCAAAGAATTCAAGAGCTTATATGCTTTAGGTAAAGCGCATTACCGTAAAAAAAATCATAAGAAAGCAAAGTTCTACTATTTAGAAGCTCTGGAAGTTCCGGGCGATAAAGTTGCGGTATATCAAAATTTGGCTGGCGTATATTACGATGAAGAGAATTGGGAAAGAGCCCTAGAATATCTGACATTAGCCAGGGATATTAACCCAAAATCTCCGTTCACGCTAAAATTAATGGCGTATACTGCAATGCGTTTAGAAAGAGTAGATGTTGTTATTGATATTATTATGGAGCTAAAAAAAATGCAGCACTTTAAGTTAGCACAGCAAATAGAAGAGATGCTTAACAAAATTTAATTATTCAACGTCATTCAGACTGTGCCATAAAGCTTATTAACCGCGTCATTGCGAGGCGCGCGGAGCAGCAACGCGGCAATCTGGGGCTGCATTGGGTAACAGGTGTCGAATATTAATAAAGTTGATTAGATATTAGTCTTAGATTGCCACTTCGCTGCTACCGCGCTCATCGCAATGACGGTGCTGGCACGTTATGACACAGTCTGATTGCGAAGGGCGCGAAGTAAGTCCTGTGGCAATGTCTCCGGGTTAGCATTACAATTGTGAGCAATGGCGCGAAACAATCTTATTTTGAAAATTTGGGATTGCTACGGCGCTGCTACGCGCTTCTCGCAATGACGGGCTCTTGTATGAGCTGAGCGGACACTAGCTTTAAGAGGCGGTAATGCGTTCGTATTCATCGATATATTCTGACCAATTAACTTCAAAAGCCTTTAGGATGGTTCGATCAGCCAAATTAATGGATTCATCAAATGCCTTGATATACTTCATTCCTAGGCCTCCGAAGTAATATAAGCGCATCATCACCGATTCAGCCATCCGCTTGCTCAATATGACAGATTGATAAAAATCACCCGAGGAGACATCGTGTTTGAGTATATAAATAAACATTTCAGAATTTGAGTCTGCATACGTATTAACTACTAATTCATTTGCTTGCTCGTAGTAAACTGCCTGTGGGTGGCCCTGAGCGTATGCGGGAGACTTAAGTACAGCCTCCTTAGTTGTCGAATTCCATATCACACCGTTTGAAAATATTAATATGCCGCCAGATTTGCGTATAACGTTGGCTGGCGCCTGGTAAGTGGAAGGTTTGCCAGCTAAGGACCAGAGCAATTTTACATTTTCTGGAGTTGCTCTTTTGAGCCACTTGGAATTAATTTTGACCTCATCAGACTGAATGAGTTTTGAAATCATCTCAGCTTTAGAAAAATCCCATAAACCAACGAATTCAAGTGCCAAAGCTTGCTCTATCATGTGATTGTAAAGAAATAAGATAGAGGGTGTCAAAGCTATGCTATGCGTTAAATTGATAATATGTGCAGCACGCTCTTTAGATAAATGTCGTTCATATACTCTGAGGCCGTTTGATCTATTTAGCGGTAAAGTAGACTTAATAAGATTCACCGACGACGGCAAATCCATTCCCGAATCAGTTAAATATTCAATAGCTTGATTGCCTGAGCCATTAAGCATACGCAATATACCGAGCGACATACTTTCTGAAGATGTGATGAATAGTTGTGAAATCCAGTAGGCTCTAGGAACATTTTGAGTGGCTCCATCCCAGCTAACTCGTCGATTGGCCATAGCGGTGATGAAATGACCTGGTGACCACCATGACGTTATAATGCTGTCCAGAGGTGCTTTTTTATCGATATTAGTGAGAATCTTATTCCATGTTTGATTATAGATCGGATGAAAATTAATTATTTGAGCATGACTGATTTGTGACGTTGATAATAGGGTTAGAGTCATAATGAGCATGGCGATACAATTAGTTAATATATTCATTGGAGCTAGAATACGCGCCACGAATATCTTTGAAAATAGCCAGCTAATGGTAGTTTTGATCTGCTCAAAACCGTAGCCTACGCCTATGGTAACGGGAACCGTGGCCAAGAGAATTAGTCGTTCTGTATTTTTTGAAATAAAAATGGTTGTGCATAATAATATTAGAATAAAAAGTGACAGAAAAGATTGATCAGGCTTATTCTTTAATTTATGCAGACTAGTAAATAGTAAACCAACAAAAGTAATTGCGATTAATGGCGAACCTCCTAGTAGGCGTAATACTTTTGGAAAACCCGGTGTTTTTAGTTCACCAACGGTGATGAAGACATCAGGCCAAACACTAAGTTTGGAGACAAAAAACCCGGATATGAATTCGTAACTATGCTGGAATTCTTGAATGATTCCAGTCGAACCCCAAATCAATCCAACCCAAATGATTGGGATGACACATAAAGCAAATAAATACACCGCTAAGCGCCTGAAAGAAATTGATATATGTTTTAGCCCCGATAGTGGAAAAGCAATTATAAACGCCAACAATAAAATAATTATATATGGAATCATCCAGCCTCTCCAAAATAGAGCATAGAAACTTGCAGCAAGTGCCGTTGTTGAAACCCCAATTATTTGATGTTTAAATGTTTTAGAAATCATCAAAAAGCTTAATGAAGTTATGATGGCATAGATGAAGAAGATATTGTAAGGATCAGTGTCATACCAGCCAACAAGGCTGCGCTTAAGAAAATAGGGCGAAATCACTAAGTATGTAGATGCAAAGGCTGATCCCATTAGGCTGAATCGAAAGATGAATATCCCAGAAAGCATGCACAGCGGTAAGCAGGTTAAAGTAATGAGTAGCGGCACCCACTGAACCGAGCTGATAACGCTGTCGCTTAGGTGAAGTAGATTTAATATATTATGGACGCCTACGCCCACCCAAGGATGAAAGTCCATTGGATACCAATGCCCTATGGGCGCAAGCATCTTGGCGTTTAAAAACAATCGACCATTTGTGGCATTATTTTCGGCTTCGCCATTAAGTATAGAATTGGTTTGTCCCAGGTAATAATAAGGGTCCGCTCCAAGTAAGAAGTTATCAGATTGATTCACTTTATTTAGTTTGGACATATCACGACGAGTTCGAGTGATCGTATCTTTAATGTCGGATGAGTCACGAGCAAGAACCTTCGTAAATTCATCAGAGGTTAGTTTTTGCAATACATCTTTGGGGGCGTTTGGCAATTTAAGCTTAATTGATTGCTCAATTTGTTGCCTTATTTTTGAGTATACGGCAAATTGTGCACTTATATTGGCTCGAATCTTGGGTAGTACGGTAATGGGATAAAGTCTAAAGTAGGTACCGATTATAGCGCTGAGTATAATTAAAATTAAACACAGAATTCTTTTTTGCTTGGGCATCTGGATTTATTTAAGTGTCTTGGTGAGATTACTGATGGTGTAATCTAAAGCGTTGCTATCAGCTGGTAGTAGAATGTCTGGTGTCAATCCATTAGGAGGAAAAACGCGTTCATTATGAAAAAATGTTTGTGAGGTCACGAGCATCATGGTAGATCCGTCGGAATAATCATACATGCTTTTGAGGTAGCAAGCGCCATTTGTTTTTTGACCTATCATATCAGCTATATTTTTCTCTCTCAGTACGCCTGAAAGTGTTTCGGCAGCACTGGCCGTCATATCATTGACTAAGACTGTCATGCCTCCACTGTATAGCACGTCGCTATTAGGTGATTGCATTAGCATTGGGCGTCTATTGCGCCGAATTATAAAAAATAGAGGATCTAGTGGTTTTGTAAAAAAGCCTAGAATTTCGCGCGTAGCCAATGGAGGCCCACCCTTATTATTTCTGAGATCTATGACCATGTGTTCGATTTTGTCTATTCCATAATCTTCCATATAGAATAATAAATCTTGTGATGTTTTTTGATTAAAATGCTCAATTCCAAATACAACAACGCCGGGAATTATAGTTTCAGAAAAATTGACTGTCTCTATGAAGTAAGATTTGCTTTGTAAGTCAATTTCTGTAATTCCACTACTTTGTAAATTTAATTTTAATTTAGTCCACGTAGCAACTTCAGGGTTTAGTAACACAGTTATTTCTGCTTCAGAAAAATCGAGTATAGATTTTTGGTTGATCTCTAAGATCACGTCTCCAGATCTGACGCCCTTTAGATATGCATCAGAATGCAATTGAACTTTTGTGAGCTGATAGCCACGTTCGTTCTTTTGACCTTTTAGCCCTAAGTCTTTTTTAGCGGCATAAGCCTCTTGCTTGAATTCAACAGCCTGAACTGGAGGAAAGAATGTGGAGAATCTGTCATTTTTGTCTCTTAATTTAAAAACCAATAAACCGGCTCCCAAATAAACATAATCGTCCACTTTTTTGTTGCGTGCATTTATTTCATATACTTTTTCAATTGGATAATCTTGAATAAACTGATCAAAGACTGCTTGGGAGGGAGGGATGTAATACTCACGATTCATGGTATCAAAGACCCATTGTAGCAATTCATCAAACCGCTTTCTGTCGCCATCAGGAATCTCAATATGAGATGTCATGTTTTGAGTTTGAGCGCTAGGTTGCGGAAATAAGACATTAAAAACCAGTACAAGTGTAAAAATCGCGATAAAGGGGTTGTGTTTTGAGATCATAATCAATCTCAAGATACACTAATTGAGTTAGCTTGTCTATGAAGTGCGCGGTCTAAGATGCCGAGATATGGTCTATTAGAAGATTATGGTATATTTAAAAGAAATTACTCGAAATAATGTTCAGAAATTGGGATAATACAGCCAAGAGTTCAATATGCAAAATATAATCTTATTCTTAGTAATATTAATTTGTTTGTTCGGTCCGATGACCCTTTTTGTTGTCTTCGGCCATAAGGCCATTACGTCTCTAGGCAAAAGACCTTCAGACGGTGGCAGGGCAATGATTCCCTTTTTGATAAAAATTATTGGCGCTTCCATGGGATCGGTTATTATTCTCATGATATTGCTTAAAGTATTTGGGCCCGGTTCCGAAGGCCCGCTCAAGTTTCAGTATAGAGACTTTGATTGGCACTTGGTTCGGTGAACCTAAACTGCATTGCACTGATTTTTGTGGCACTATTATTTAGCACAACTTGTTTTTCTCAAGTGAATCAATCGTCTACCGCTGGCGGTAAAGGCCCGGTTCTAATCAAGACGATTAGCGAAGCGGATTTGCTTTCTAAATTGAACGCTCGAGATAAGTTTGGATTAGGATTTCATTTGGTTGATTTGCGAAATGAAAGTGATTTTTTAAAGGGTTTTATTCCCGGCGCTATTAATATTCCATCAAAGAAATTAACTTTTATTGCAGAAAAAGTTTTTAGTAAAGCTGATGAAGTGGTATTTTATAGTCATTCTAAAACGACGCATTCGGCCGAGAATGCCGTGACATTTATGAAAAATAAGGGTTTTATGAATTGTTTTGTCTTTGCAGAAGGCATGGATAATTGGAGCGGTTTAATTGAAAGAAGTTAAAATAAAGTAATTTAACAGGAGGTAGTGATTTGAAGCAGTTTTCATGGCTAGTTGGTTTTATTGGTGTAGCATCTATTGTGGTCGTAGCTGGTTGTGGCGGAGCTCATAATTCAAGCACAACCGTCGGGTCGAATGTTAAAATGATGTATTCCTTGAAGGCAAATGATCTAGAAATTATCCCAGCAGCTCAACCCGAAACTTTAAATCTGACCATAGGTAAATATGTGTATCCACAAAGTCTAGAGCAAGCTCTAATTGGTTTGGAAGTGGGCGCTATCAAAACGATCCGCTTAACGCCTGAGCAAGCTTATGGACCCGTTAAGCCTGAGTTATTGGCCCGTATACCCAAAGCTGCCTTACCTAAGAACATTGAGCTTAAAGTTGGCATGATGTTATCAGGTCAACGTTCTGCTGAGGGCAAACCATTGAATTGGCGCGTTATTAGTGTTGGTGCTGATTCAGTGGTTGTAGATCAAAATCATCCATTGGCAGGCAAAACTCTTGATTATAGAGTCGAGCTCATTAAGATAGAAAACTAGGCGAGGGATAGCATGGCTCATTGGTCCAAATGGCATCGAATTTTAAGTAGAAAAAACCACACAGGTTTATTTTTTTCAGCAACTGTTTTGATCGCAAACTTGGTGCAGTTGTTTTTGATGCATAGTGTTGGCATGGCCGCAGAAGTTGATAATATACAACCCTATGTGGAAACAGCAGAAAAGGCACAAAATGGCATGACTTTGTGGCAAACGATACAGTCTGGTGGTTGGGTTATGGTCGTTTTGATGTTGATGTCTATTGCGATGATTGCTTTGATCATGTTTCTTTTTCAGAAACTAGATGCAAAAAAATTATTACCCGAGTCTTTTACGTATGATGTGATTCGGCATTTTGGTGCGCAGGACAACGATTTGGTCCGTAAGCTCTGCAATGAAGACGATAATATGATTTCAGCTATTATGCTTAATAGTTTGGACAAGTCAGAACAAGGGCCACAGGTTGTGCGCGAAACAATCGAATTGGGCGCTAAGCGCGAAATAGCGTCTTTGTGGCAATGGACAGGGTACCTGTCCGATATTGCTGCGATTGCGCCAATGGTTGGCTTATTGGGTACAGTTATTGGCATGATTCAAGCTTTTAACACCATCGCTTTTCAATCTGCAGTTGTTAAGCCCATGCTTTTAGCTGGTGGCGTTTCTAAAGCTATGGTTACAACAGCCGCAGGAATGATTATTGCTATTATAGCGATGGGTTTTTATTCATTTTTTAGAGCTAAAGTTCAAGAAATCACCAATATTTTTGAAACTTATGTGAATGATATCTTGAATACAACGCCTATAAAAGCAATTAAAAAAAAAACCGCTTCTAAATCATGATTAATTTAGATGTTTCTGAGGAACGCAAAGCACGGCCAGTTATGCAAATGGCCCCGCTAATAGACATTGTTTTTATTACATTAATTTTTTATATGACTTTGTCTATTTTTTACCAGTTGGAGACCGAAATATCTATTAGTGTCCCCAAGTCAACAGAAGCTGAAGAAGTAGTTAGAAGCCCCGGTGAAATCATTATTAATGTTGATAAAGAAGGTCATGTTATTGTGAATCAAAAATCGTTAAATTACGATGATTTAGAGGGCATGCTTAAGCGCATTTCCAGTCTTTATCCTAGCCAACCCGTTATTATACGCGCAGATAAAAAAACCTATCATGAATCAGTGATTCATGTCTTAGACGCATGTGCTGCAGCCAATATATGGAATGTTGCTTTTTCAACGCTTCAAAAAGAGTAAGTTTTCTTATGAGGTTGTGGGTGCGCAATAAGGCCATTTGCCACGTCATTGCGAGGAGCGCGTAGCTGCGACGTGGCAATCTGAGCGCCAATTTATATTGCTAATGTTAATGATTCGTTTCACAACAGCACTTTAGACAGTCATAAATTGATGACATATCATTTCTTAAAGTTATTTAAATAAATGAAAATATTATTATGGCTAGAAAAATAAAACAATTTGAGTCTAGATTGCCACTTCGCTGCTTCCGCGCTCATCACAATGACGGAAATGGGCGTGCATTGTGGATAGGTGCCCTTTCCTTTTGCATCGTGATCAACTTCATTTCTGATCCCCGTATTGCATATGCTGAAGAGCCGGGTCTTAATACTGCCGAAAGTGTGCGATTTGATGAAAAGTTAGATTTTGCGCGTGGTTTATATATGCGCGATATATTTGATATGGCTTTGGAAGAATATCAAACCATGATTCAAGCACACCCTAACCATCCAGATATTGTTGAGGCTCACATTGGAATGAGTGATACTTACTTTGCAGAAAAAAAGTATGACTTAGCTATTCAAGCTTATCGAAATCTTTTGAACAAATTTCCTGAATACAATAAGAAAGAAATAGCTGCTGAACGGGTTGCTGAAGCTTTGTTTTTTACTAATAGACAGGCTGAATCCAAGCAGTTGTTTATGACTTTAAAGGAATCGGAAGATAAAGTCATTCAACAGAGGTCTACATTCTTTATTGCCAGAATATTATTTGATGATTCATCATGGGATGAAGCTGAAAAATATTTTGAGATATATTTAGAACGTATTGAACATGAAAATTCATTTTTCTTATTCACGAATTACTATTTGGGTGAAATTGAAGTTCAGCGTGGTGATTATGAAATAGCCAGTGAGTATTTGTCCATTGCTCTTGAATCTGATAATGCTCAAATAAAACAAGCTGCGCGTTTCACATTAGGCAAAATGTATTTTAAGCAGAACGATTTTTTGAGATCTGCGGAATACTTTAAAGCAGCTTATCAAAATAGTTACGATAAACTCATTCAACAGGATGCCTATGTGAATTATTTACATTCTTTAAGCAAAGCTGAATTGAATACTAAATTAATCGAAGTTTTTGAAGCTGATGCCGATCAGGTGTTGGAAAAAAAGGCTCTTGCTGAAGCTGGTCTTTTTGTGGCAGATAGTTTGCGGCGCAATAGTCAGTTTGATAAATCTATTACACAATACAAAAAGATCGCTGCGTCTGAATTAGCTTCTGATGAAGTCAGACAAAAAGCAATTCTGGGGCTTATAGAATTATTTATTCAGAATGAACAACCACAAGTTGCTCTAGACGTTATTCAAAAAACTAATCCTGAGGATTGGTTGTATAAGGAGGCGCGGACTTTTTTGCATGCTCAAGCATTATCGGCAATGAATGAATCTGAGAAAGCATTAGAGCTTTATGCTGAATTAATGCAAATGGATATTGAGGCTGATTATACCGATGATGCTTATTTAGCAGGTATATATTTACAGCTCAAATTAAAACAATATTCCAAAGCCATGCCTTGGATGGAAGAATTTGTGCAAAAGTTCTCTAAACATCCTATGCTTGAAAAAATTGTTACGGATTTGGTTTTGGTTGATTTGAAGGACGATAATTTTGTTAAGGCAGTCGAGCATTCTAAATTGGCACTATCATTATTGGCGGATGGTTCTGATCAGGCAAGGAAAGTAGAATTTAGACTTGCATCACTTTATGGCGAAATTAATCAATATCAAAAAGCAGATGATTTGTTCAATGCTTATCAAGCCAAGTATTCAGACAAAAAAGATATTAATGAACTCGATTATTCTAGAGGTGTTAACTTTCAGCAATGGGGAAAAATGCTTGAGGCGATTCAAAGTTATTCGCGCATTGAATTAAAAAGTATTAATGCAGCTTTGGCGGCGGATGTATTAGTGAATAAGGCCTATTGTGCAATTCAAATAGAACGCGACGATCTAGCGGCAGCCAGCTATTATCAACTCATCATTGATTACCCGCAAAAGAATCTCGAAAACGAAATCTATTTATGGACTATTGATTATTTAAAGAAAAACAATGCCCCAGATAAAGTTTTGGCGGTTTTGGAAGCTTTGCCCGAAGAATCGAGGGTAGTTGAATATAAGAGCCAATTTGCTTATTATAAAGCCGAGGCATATAGATTAAAGGGTGAGCACTCATTAGCAGTCGCTCAATATGAGCTCAGTATAGCCTCTCCAGGGCCCATGCAGGGAGAGGGTTATTATGGCTTGGGCGAATCATATTTTGCTCTAGGGGAGTGGTCCGGAGCTGTTCAAGCGTTTGAATCTGCTATGAAGCATGCTAATGAGAACCACCGCTTAGCTACTCAGTCACGCATGTATATTGGTAAAGTGCATTTTGCAAACCAAGATTACTTGGATTCTGCTAAAGCTTATTTTGCTGTGGCCATTCTTTATGATGATATTGAATTCTCCCCAGAGGCATTATTTATGGCCGCACGCGGATTTAAAATGTCAGGTAATGATAATCGAGCCAAAAAAGTTTATACTGAATTAGTCACACGTTATAGCGAACATCCTAGAGCTATTGAAGCTCAGAAAATATTAAAGCAATTATGAAACAAAAACGCATATTTCTAATTTCACTAGTGATTTCATTAATAGCTCATTTATCTTTTATTGGGCTATCTTTTGTGTGGTGGGTGCCAGGGGCTGCAGCGCTGAACGAAAAATCAAGGCAAATGTTTGATTTTTCTACTGCACAAATACCAGCGCCACAAATCACAAGTCAACGCCGCATTGATTCTTATATCCAAAAAATGAAGTTAAGCGCACCTGAATCCAATAAGTCCCCTGTAACTGCGCCTAAATTGCAGGTGAGTCAACCCAATGCACCTAGCGCCATTCAAAATGAATCAATAGCAAATAATGCAACGCTTGATAGCAGTTCGGATTTGGCGGCTTTATTAAAACGTAATATTAATATCAAAAATAGAGTGATTAATAAAGAAGCAGAAATTGAACTAGACCTAGTTCAGACGATAGAAATATTAGCGACCACTAATTTGGCTGATATCGAAATACCGGCTGAATTTAGTGAAGAAATGTATGCATTCACACCAACCATGCGCACACATGCCATTAACTCGGCTCTCAAATCATCAAGTCAAGGTCTCGGGACAAGCCAGGGTGATGGCACGGGAGTGGGTAATGGAGAAATAGATCAATACGTCCAAGTCCAGGTCGAAACTTACAGAGACCCAAATGATGGTCAGGGTTATTTTCGCATGTCGATTATGCCGGGTGCTGGCGCTCTAACTTTGGACGTTGTGCCTAAAGAAGTCATTATTTTGATGGACGCATCACTAAGTATACGCAAAAAAAGACTAGATCGATTCACCAAAGGCATTAGATACGCTCTTAAGAATTTGAATCCGCAAGACAAGTTTAATATATATACCTTTAAGGATAGAATCACGCCTTTATCCATGCAGTCCGTATTAGCCACTGATAAAAATATCGATAAAGCTGTACGATTTTTGAATCAATTAGAATCAAGCGAACAAACTGATATATTTGAAGCCTTTTTAGAAAGCATACAAGATGGCTCAACCATGAACCCATCCTATATATTGTTTTTATCTGATGGCAAACCAACGCAAGGTGTCGTGTCTTCAGCCAACCTTATAGGTAAAATAAGCAAAATCAATCAAAGAAAAAGATCCATTTTTGCATTCAGCGGTGGTCGCGATGTGAATCGATATATGCTAGATTTTTTAGCTTATCAAAATAGAGGTTGGTCGGAATACGCCGCTAAGAATATAGAAATTGATAAACGCATTTCTGAATTATATGACAAAATTAAAAACCCACTTCTGACCAATATTCACTATCAATTCGGCGGCATAGAAACTAATGAAGTCTTTCCTAAACATTTACCCGACTTTTATCTGAATACCGAATTTGTTGTTTACGGCCAATTCAAAGACCAAAAACAATTCTCCATGCGCTTCAAAGGCGACTCAATTGATTCCAGTAAAGAATTCATTTTCTCAAAGAACTTTGATGAGGCTATTCCCGGCGGGGCAGATATAGCGACCTACTGGGCTTTCAATAAATACTATCATCTCATTTCAAGAATCACCTTAGAGGGCAAAAAACCTAAACTCGTCAAAGAGATCAAGGCCCTCTCCCGCAAATTCAATATCCGCTCCCCCTACAAGTTATAACTCCCACCATAGCCGCATAAAACCAAGGGTTAATTGTTAATTCAGTCTGGTATTCACATATGTGCATTACCTGCTCATGCTACTAACGTCATTGCGAGCGCTAGCGAAGCAATCTCAACAGATTAATATTTCTATGAAAGAAGTAGGGGTTGCCGCGTCGCTTAAATTAATTTTGTTGCGCACCTCGCAATGACGCATATGAATTAGAATCAACAATTCCAAAGAAATTTCAGGCAATACACATATGCAAATACCCAAGCACCAAATATTAACGAAGTTGATCGGAAATGATATAAAAAATTTCTCATGAGTGACAAATGCCACCCTAGATTAGAGACTGCGCCTTTAAAATCACAGATTTTAAACAGCTTAAGCTTGCATCAGAGCGGTCGGTGAAGACCACGTAGTGCATATAGCAGACCTTTTCATCTTTCTAAAACATAGTCTATTTTTTATAAGAGTGTGTAAAAGCGTAAGACATCAATACAAAATACTAATGACTTAGAAACAAATAGATCTCAAGAGTTATCGATTACGTAATAGATTAGAGACTGCGCCTTTAAAATCACAGATTTTAAACAGCCTAAACTCATAATAGGATAATGCTTGCAACCTCACATCATGGCGCTAGCCTGATGGATATAGGCGCTCCTTTTGTCTTTCTAAAATATATTCAATTTTATTAACGTTTCTAAAAATAGCCTACACATGCAGTTTGTCTATGAACGACTTTGGATTTTGACGCATTTTGGATAGAAATAGGGCCCATTGTGGAATTGTGTTGTTGTAATAGATTGTGTTCACAATTCCACAATGTGGTCCTTTGCTCCAAAATGTAGTCAAAAAATCCAGGGAAGTGAATAGACAAACTGCATGTGCAGGTGGTTTATAGGTCCAGGCTTATATGTGCATTAATAATGTACACCTAACTAATTACTAACAAACAACTTACAATCTATCTAAAGTACTTTACAGGCCAACTTAAACAACGTAAAATTGGCTTCTTTGAGTTTTGCTAATGTAGCTCAGTTGGTAGAGCAACGCACTCGTAACGCGTAGGTCGCCAGTTCGATCCTGGCCATTAGCTGGTATTCTATAAATAGTTAAAAGGAGATAATAATGTCTGATTTAACCCCCGAAACAAATGATGCGGCTTTTGAAGCCGACGTATTAAAATCATCCGTACCGGTTGTAGTCGATTTATGGGCACCCTGGTGTGGACCTTGCCGTACATTAGGACCGATATTAGAAGATATTGCGACTGGTTTAGATGGCAAAGCCAAAATCGTCAAATTGAATGTTGATGATAATGCCGATACGGCATCAAAATTGAGTGTTATGAATATACCTACTTTAGTATTTTTTAAGAATGGTGTAGAGGTTGACAGAGCTGTAGGTGTATTGCCAAAGGAAGAATTGCTAAAGAAAATCCAAAGCGCCATTGAAAACTAAGCCCAAGTGTCGCATAGCTGTTTTTTGTTCGGGTAATGGCTCTAATTTACAGGCTCTTATCCAGGCGCAAAAAAAAGGCTTGTTTAAAGGCTCTATAGAATTAGTTATTTGTGATCAACCTGCGGCTTATGCCATAGTGCGCGCGAATAAAGCGAATATACCCGTAGCCTTATTAGAGGGTAGTGAATTCAAGACACGGAATGCTTATGACAAAGCTATTCTAAATATACTCAAAAAGACCAAAATACAAATGGTTGTTTTAGCAGGCTTTATGCGTATATTGACACCCCAATTGGTGAATGCATATAAAGGCAAGATGATTAATATACACCCTTCGTTATTACCTGCATTCAAGGGTGCACATGGCATTCGCGATGCGTTTAGAGCTGGTGTGCAAGTGACGGGTGTGACAGTGCATTTTGTTATTCCTGAATTAGACTCCGGTAGCATTATTTTGCAAGAGGCGGTTAAAGTATCCGCTAAAGACAGTGAAATCTCTTTAGCCAAAAAAATACATAAGGTTGAACACCAGCTATATCCCAAAGCATTGAACCTAATCATACAAAAGAAAATAAAGGAAAAAAAATGAAACAAGCCAAAATCAAGAATGTTGTTGCTAGAGAAATTATAGATTCTAGAGGAAACCCAACCGTTGAAGTCGACGTACACTTAACATCAGGTATTATGGGTCGTGCTGCGGTTCCTAGTGGAGCATCAACTGGAGAACATGAAGCTATTGAAATGCGTGATGGCAACAAAAAACGCTTTTTGGGCAAAGGTGTTCTCAAAGCTGTTAAGAACGTGAATGACAAAATTGCCAAAAATATCAAAGGGCAAGATGCGTTTAAACAACGCAAAATTGATGATTTTTTGTGTGACCTTGATGGCACTGAAAACAAAGCCAAATTCGGTGCTAATGCTATTCTTGGAGTCTCTTTAGCGACAGCCCACGCAGCAGCTTTAGCCGCAGGCCAGCCGCTTTATCGTTACTTGGGTGGACCCAAAGCTAAAGTACTTCCAATTCCGATGATGAATATCATCAATGGTGGTTCGCATGCGGATAATAATGTGGATTTGCAAGAATTCATGATTATGCCCTTTGGAGCTAAGTCCATGAAGCAAGCATTGCAAATGGGCTCAGAAATATTCTGGACACTTAAATCCATTTTAAACAAGCAAAAGTTAGCCACATCTGTTGGAGACGAGGGTGGGTTTGCGCCCAATCTAAAGTCGAATGCAGCGGCTATGGATGTGATCATTCAAGCCATTGAGCAAGCTGGTTATAAGCCCGGCCGTCAAATCAAAATCGCCTTGGATGCAGCTTCTTCAGAATTCTATAAAGGTGGCGTCTACACATTGGGGGCCGAAAAATCTCCCAAAATGTCGGCTGCACAACTAGTTAATTTATATACTCAATGGTGCAAAAAGTACCCCATTTTCTCAATTGAAGATGGCCTTGATGAAAATGATTGGGATGGTTGGAAATTATTGTCTGATAAATTAGGCAAAAAGGTTCAGCTTGTTGGCGATGATTTATTTGTCACTAATCCAAAAATACTTAAACGCGGCATCGATCAGGGTATAGCGAATTCTATTTTGATCAAAGTGAATCAAATCGGAACGCTCACAGAAACCTTAGACGCTATTGCACTTGCTCGCAAAAGTGGTTATAGCACCGTTGTTTCACATCGCTCAGGCGAAACTGAAGACACGACAATTGCACATATTGCCGTGGCAACGGAGAGTGGTCAAATTAAGACCGGATCCATGTCACGCACAGACCGTATTTGCAAATATAATGAGCTTCTGCGCATTGAAGAAGAATTAGGCAAACGCGCTCAATACGGATTGAAATAAGAAATAATTCAGAACTAAGTCCCGTAAACCGTCATCCTGAGCCGTTTTTTGGCGTAAGGATCCCCCAGAGAAGCTTTTTGCTGAGAGATCCACACCATCCCTTGCTCCTCAGGATGGCAGTTTAACAGGGTCATGTGAGTAGGGAAAAATTTGAATCGTAAATACTTATTCTGGACCATAGTTATACTCCTCGCCCTATATTGGGTCTTGCCAAAGTTCTATAAGGTGCATCAATTAGAGCAGCAACGCGGCCAACTACAAAACGATATACGTTCCTTATACGAAAGAACAAAGACGCTAGAAAACGAAGTCCGCTTATTAAAAGATGACCCCATTTATATAGAGCATATTGCCAGAAAGAAGTTCCGCAAGGCCAAAGAGGGCGAAGTTATTTATAAAATTGTTGATCCCGCCGATATGAATTCCAACTAATCTGATAATGTCCAAATCTAAAGACACATTATTTTCTTCTCCGATGCAACGCAATCACAAATTTGATTTCGGGATCAAAACAGTGGATGTATTCGACGACATGCTACATCGAAGCATTCCTTTTTATGGCGAAATCCAGAATATGATTGTCGAATTAGCCACAACATTTATTTCAAACAAGCCTGTGATTTATGATTTGGGCTGTTCTACAGGCACAACATTACTTCTATTATCAAAGACTTTAGCTGAAAAGCAGCCCAAATTAATCGGTGTAGATGCCTCCCAACCCATGTTGGATAAAGCCAAATCTAATATAGTTAAATTAAACCCTAATTCTAATATTGAATTTAAGCAGGCTGACTTAAATGAAGCAATTGATTTTTTACCAGCTGATATTATGATTATGAATCTCACCTTACAATTCATTAAACCTGATTATAGAGGTGCATTGATTAAAAATATTTACACTAAGCTCAAAAGAGGTGGTGCGCTGATTCTCATAGAAAAGGTTATAGGTGAGGTTGAATCTATGAATTCATTTTTTATGAATCACTACCATGCGTATAAGAAACGCAAAGGCTATTCGGATTTAGAAATTGCTCAAAAGAGAGATGCTTTAGAAGATGTGCTTATACCGTATCGATTAAGCGACAATATCAATTTGCTCAAGCAACAGGGATTTGATTCGACAGAAGTATTTTTTCGCTGGTATAACTTTGTTGGCGTGATTGCAATAAAAGCTTAAAGCTTTGTTTTAGCGGTACAAAATAGGCCGTAGAGCGCTCCCCACACCATCCAGAATAGAGTAGAGGCCTGTAGCGCAAAGAAATTGGTGTCAAAAGCCGATTGAATTGAGAAGGCAACCACCCCAATAGTTAATGCGTATATCCATTGTCGCCGCCGTGTATTTTGCACTTGCGCTCTAAACATATAAATGACGGGCAAAAATAGTGGAATGATG
>JBLINS010000022.1:0-33534 GCA_047639455.1 Candidatus Omnitrophota bacterium | reverse complement strand
CGTGGGACGGGTTTAACGCCGACTTTCTCAGCGTAGGTTAGAGAACTGGCCAGCTTATCTATAGCGCTCAAAGCCTTGATGCCATCGACTTTATCGAGCATTGGGTCAACCAACGCTCTAAGGCGCTCTTTAAATTCTCCGACATCGTCCTTGGTAGCTCTAGAACTTATGATTTCCATAATCAATTTGTACATATCTTCCATGAGTATATTTGCTGCAGTCAACCCTTCAACATCACCCAAATCCTGAACGCCTTTTGCCGATACATAAATAACAGTGGAGTCAGAGTCCAATGATGAGTAAGAGTTCACAAAGCGCTGAACGGAATTAGCAGCAGCATCAGCGGCATCCGTTCTTTCCAAAATGGCCCTACTCAACATATTATTTTCTACATACCCAGAGATTGAATCAAAGAAATACGCATCCCATTCCAATATTATTTCTCGATGCTTATCCCAATCAGCCGCATCTAAAGGAAAATACCTATCGGGTAGCAAGGCATTAGACATCAATGCCGCCTTGAGAATCAATTCAACTACGATATCAATAAAGCCCTTATCCTCTATGGATTGAGTCCAATCATACTGATTATGTAATGTCGCAAAATGGCCCGCTAGCGTCATGCCATTATGAGGCTCATGAAATTGAGAAATCAACATCAGGAATAAATAAGGCACCATTTCATGCTCGTATAACGATTCCTCAACCTCACGCAAAAGACGCAATGCCGCGGCAGTATCTGCCTTTTCACCAGAAAAAGATGATGACGCCACGGTGAGAAGAAGAGCCTTAATCGCGCTCGTTTGCCCACCATCTAAATGATATAAATAAGTGTCTATTGTACGGTCGTAATCAAAGTCTGTTGTTTGAGATTTGGCGAGAAGTAATAATGCTAACGTGATGGGGTTCGCTTCAAGACCAAGAACCTCAAGTCGTTTTTTTAATTCGGCATAAATGCTCATTGTGGGTAATGCCAATCCAAAGCGAAATAAATGATTCATTTCGGCTAATAAGCTAATAGCTGTCGCAACCTCAAATGAGCGACCGCCAAATTTATTCCCCGCTAAGGCCAATAAAACACGATAACGTTCAAGAACATAACTATGCTTGGGTGCGCCTACCTTTTCTTTATCGGCCAGCTTCATCAAATGCCCATTATAAAAAATAGACGCAAACAACAAGAGCGCCGACACCCTCCTCGCCGCCGACACCGCATCCCACCCCTCAATAAACGCCATCCGGGGAGCTTTTGGTTGAGCATTTTCCATATACACTTCATCAAAGGCTTCAACTTCAGTGGTCGTCATTGAGGGCATTAGATTTTGATTTAAATAGGCGTTGATGCCTGCAATGGCTGATTCCATTTCTATTATTTTCCCAATCTCACCCTCTACATCGTCCTCCGACTCAAACATTTTAGACTTGCCGAAATCAATGAACATGCCACCTGCATAATTTTCATTAATAAATACATGTCGATCAATAATTGCTTGGTTTCCCAATAAGTAAGCTAAGTCACCATGAATTAAGTTCAATCCATGCAATCGCCCTAGTATTTGGGCTATTACTATTAAGGTTTTTTCTCTTTCGCGTAAAAAATGAAAGGGTGTTAGCTGATCTCCCTCCGCCAAAAACGTGACTAGCATATCGAGATCATTGTATTTAACTATAAGCGGGGCTAGATTATGTTGATTAGCAAAGTGGGTATTGCTATATTCACGATCTCTTGTATTTTTTTTCTGAGATTCCGTTTTGACGTATATCTCTTCGTCATGATTATCCTTAAATAAGATATTGTAACGATAAACATATCTATCATCTATTGTGGGCATTTTTTGTGGCACAAAATCCTTTATATCTGTCAATTGGTATTCACTGCCAGCGCGCTCAGACAATACCTTCATAAAATCACCCACCCTATACTGAAAAACAGCCTCAAATTCTGTTTGCGCCTCGAGTGGCGTCATTCGAGACGACTTTGGCTGGAGCAGTCCATCCACAGGTTCACCTTTGGCAAAGTATTTGAACATATTCCAAACTTCGGCTGAGAGATAAGCTCGTTGTTCGTCATTGAGTTTCAAAGGCTTCACGCCATTCGGTTGTGGTTCTCCTAAGCGTTGTTTAATATATTCTCTGTCCAAACTAATAAATCGTGAACTTTTGCCAGCTCCCGCAAAAGAAAAGTTCCAATAAATACTTTCTCTAGTTTCGGGCGACAAAAATGCGTTCAGCCCCCACTCAAACTCAGCTTTGTCAAAATCGTATAGCAAATAATTCATCATGCGATCAATTTTTCTGGGGTGAATATTTTTGGAGTCTATAATCGTATGATCCCAATCACCAAAAAAGATCATAGACAATAAGACATCTTCAATGCGTGTATGCACTGCCTCTATTTCATCCTCTGTATACGATTCAGTAATTCTAGTTAGTGTTAACGGGCCAGCTGACCCATTAATCTGGACAACCTCAACGATATTGTCAAAACCAACTGACTGAGCTGTTCTGTATACATTCAATTCCACGCTTTCCTTATCCGTATCCTCATCATCGCCCGGTTGTCTCTTATAAGCGAAATAAACCTTTTGTCTATTTTTGGGATCTACGTAAATATAGGGCTGGATATGAAATAGCTGAATTTCGCTAACATCTAATTTTAAATGTTTTAATTGTTCAACTCTTCTTGGGTAAAAGACATCCCTCTCCTCATCAATGGCTGATTTAGGGATAGGGTACTCCTCATATCCGTCCACAATAAATGAATTCATTCGCGATCCGCCAGTCACCGCTAATGTATTTTGTTTAGGCGGAGCCGTGAACTCCAAGCTTTGTGGCTCCGGAATTGAAAAGTCCGTACCGCTAGATTCATAGTGCTCGAGCATATTCCAGACTTCTGCTGATAAAAGTTTTTTTTGTTTGGGGTCAAGATTTAAACTGGGTATATCTGAGGAGGCAATTATGCCTATGCGCTTGGCAATATAATTGTAATCTAATTCTTGCATTTGTTTTATTTCATAATTGGTATCGAGGAAATAATGCGCATAAATTTTTTGCCTTGTTTTAGCATTTAATAATGTAGAAATCCCATCCTCAAATGCAGCTACATGATTGTCATACATCATATAATGCATACTGCCATCTATGAGACGGGCATGTACATTCTCTCCATTCTCAAGGCTATGATCCCAATCTCCATTAAAAATCATTGCCAACAATACGTCTTCCGCTCGAGTTGGCAGTGCAAGCATTTCTTCATCGGTATAACTTTCGGCAATACGGGTTAAATATAATTTTCCATGCTCGTCATGGTCTAGCGTTTGGACTTCAGCTACATTGCCAAATCCAGCATTCTTAGATGCTTCATATACATTTAGTTCTTTAGATTCTTTATTCAGAGGATTGGCGTAATGATGATCATATGCATAGAACTTGCGTCGCTCATCATCCTGATCGACATATACCAAAGGTCTAATGATAGTAGTCGATACCTTTTTTGAACCAAAGCGCTCGGCCATGTCTGATAATATGGGAACCTTGCCAGCGTAAAAAAATCTTCCTTTCCCACCCATAGCTTGGCTCGGTATCGTATGTTCTTCATACTGACCATCTATGATTACCCGAATAGGGCTAGGTGGATTGAGTATAAGGCCAATGAGCTTCTTTACGCTTGAGCCTAATCTTGACCCTCCAGACATAATATGGGCAGCCCGCTGATTCACAGCTACACGTGCTGGCGGCTGCCTCAAGGTATTCTTCGGCGGTCTGGTTGATGCAAAAAGCAAGCCTTCATAGGATTGATGGTTTGTTTCGGATGTCACTTTGGGGGTTAGGGTGATATAGGAAATATTTTCTTGTTTCAATAAGTCGTTTATATGGTCGGTATGATAACCGCCGGATATCATGAAACTAATATTCGTATTTTGATCTTCGAGTATTGATTTGGCGTTATTGATAAATGCAAAGTCACGTTGATACACGACTTCATAGAATTCAGTCAAATCCTCATGAGACTCGTCCAAGACTTCGTCATGCTCGATGATATGCTCATACTTATTCAATTCAGCTAATTTTAAGTTTAGAAAAGCTATGATGGAACGTGTCTCAAAGTCTTCTTTATTAGCATTAAATAATTCAGTGTCCTGCGTTGTCATTTGAATGTGATAACCCTTGTCTAAAATCTGCAGGTATCGATCTATCGCGCGTAGTTTTTTTGTATCGTCGGTTATTAAGTATTTTGCGTACAAACTTTGTTCCAATGCATCCATTTGGCTTAATAAATCCGTGAAGTTTAATTCTTTAAAATTAAGTAAGTAGTTTTTGTATTGCTTCAACTCAACATATCCACTCGTTGATACGTCCGATTGCTTGGCTAGATTGTATATATTTTGTAGCCATTGATACTGAGCTATGGGTGATTGGTATTCTTTGAGGTCTTGCGCCATGTCGGTGTGGTTTAAAGCTGCCAATAGTTGCGTCAGATCTTGATTCACTCTAGTGAAGCTAATGAGCTCTTCCCTCTCGTTTATTCCCTGGTAGATCGAAATACTCGCGTATTCACTCAGATCAATTTTGGCTTGTTGGGCTAATGAGATTAGTTTGTTGAAAGAGCTTAGATTGCCGCGTCGCTTGCTACGCGCTCCTCGCAATGACGAGCTATTGCTGTGCAGGGCTGTATTTTCCAGTAATGACGGATCTAGGTTGGTTCGTGTCGCGCTTGCTTTCAAGGGCAGTTGGGAGTCGGGTGTGTATTGACCGCTCTCATAGTCGAGTAAAGACTTAGGGTAAAGTTGGTTTTTGATTTGGGATAGGGCTTGTTTCAGGGTGCGAATATAATCAAGAGCGCCGGTTCTTACATCAAGGACTTTTTGGTAAACTTTTAGATTTTGTTCATACAAAGCCTGATCTTCAATGCCGAGTAATTGCATATTATGTTTAGAGACTAAGTTGAGATGCTCTTCTCCGCTGATAATGCCGTAATACAATAATTGCTTGGATGCGCGCTCCAATTCCTTTTGGGGCATTTGACCATGAACATAATTAAGTGAGGCATCTTTGGAGCTACCCTCGACCATAACAGTTGGAATGTCATAACGCTTTAATAAATAGTCGAGTGTACGCGCCAAGTTTTTTTGACCCGAATAATTGGCGTGGGGATCTTGAATGTGAATAATGAGTTGTTCTGAATCACCTTTATGGACTTCTTTAAGTGATGCGAATTCATATGGGATATCAAGAGATTCAGGGCGGCTAATTAATGTGCTTAAATCAGATTGAAAGATAATTGGCGCAGCCTTTGCCACGGGTCTGGGTGCTGCATAGGATAGATTGGTTCCTAAGAAAGATATAAGAATACTTATAGATATAAGTCTTATATAGAGCCTTTTAGAAAATAATCCCAATTTCATAAAATATTACCCAAAATATTGATTTTTTGAGCTTGAATAAGCTCATTTTTGTTTATTATTGATAAGTTATGCATAACTTATCTATATTAAGAAGTATGCCTAATATAAATATATATTACTAGGTTGCGTACTTTTTACAGAATTGACTTCGTTGAACACATTTCAAGCGGTTGCATAGCTGCGCATGGATCCTGCTGCGCGGCTTCTGGGGGATTCCTACGCCAAAAAACGGCTCAGGATGACGGTCTTTTTCTATAATCAAACAATAGAGTTCTCCCCAAAAGTTTTCAAGATGACGGTCTTTTTCTAGGACGAGGGAATAGAGTTCTCCCCCAACGCATTCAAGATGACGGTCATTTCGCAATTGAATGTTAATTTTATTCTTCAGCCCACACAAGTCTTGTGGAGCAAACTTATATGGATTGACGTAATTTATGCTGGAGACTTCACCATAAGGATGCATTGTTCTACACAATTATGTTTGCATCCGCATGGTTGAAGTCTACGGCATAAATTGAGTCACAATCCATATCGTGAGCGAAGCAAGACTTGTGTGGGCTGAAGCTTTAGATTGCCACACCTACTACGTGGTTCGCCTGCCTGCCGGCAGGCAGGCAATGACGTATTACACCTACTTATGTTCGGGTGTCAAATTAGCGATGCGAACTATATTTCGAGGAGACTTATTGGGCACACATAAATTATTGTTTGTATATGCGAGGAATTTGGTTGGAGAGGGCGCAGACTATATCGTAGGGGATGGTTTTGGCTTTTTGGGCTAATTCGTTAACGGTGATTTCCTCAGAGCCGCTTCGGCCAATGAGGACAACCGGATCCCCAGTTTTAATTTTTTCATTAACGCCTATGTCTATCATAGTGAAATCCATGGTCACTCTTCCAATAATAGGATGCCGCCGCCCTTTAATCAGAACTTCACCTACATTCGATAAAGCTAACGGGTAACCGTTGGAATAACCAATGGGGATGATGGCCACTCGGGTTCTTGTTTTGGTTTTATATGTGCAGGCATAAGAAATTGTTTGACCTTCGTCGATCCACTTAATCAAACCAATATTTGTTTTTAAGACAAGCACTGGCCTAAATCCACGCCCTTGATTCAAACTCGGATCAGCAATTCCAAAGGCCGCTATGCCGGGTCTAATCATATCCAAGGCCGGTAGTTTAGCGCTCATAATCGCCGCACTATTCGCCATATGTACTTGGAAAGGCTTTTTAGGATTCAAATCTCTATAAAGCTCCGCAATCATTTGAATCACCTTAATTTGTCTTTGGGTCAAAGATTCCGCGCTAGTAACTTCGGCCATAGGAAAATGAGAGTACATCCCCCTCAAGTCAATGTTCGTCATTTTGCTAAGATCGAAAATAAACTTTAGAGCATCTTTTTTATCTATACCCAAGCGGCCCATACCTGTATCAATACCAGCATGTACGAGTGCGCGTCGGTTCAATTGTTTAGCTTTGGACTGAACCCATGCAGCCTCTTCCACACTTGATAAGGTGAGCGTAATTTTTTTACGTATCAATGCTTCCACTTCGTCTTTAAAGACAGGCTGCATCGTAATAATAGGTAATTTGATTCTATGTTTTCTGAGGCTCAAAGCTTCGTCCGCAGTGGTAACGCCCAAAGCTTGGACCAATCCAGTATCTTCTGCATATTTTGCAACAGCGAGCATGCCATGGCCATAAGCTTCTGCTTTGACCACCAGAAGGATATCAACACCTTTTGATAAACTTCGTTTTAATATTAAGAGGTTCTTTTTGATATTTTTTAAATTGATCTCAATATATGTTTGCATCACACCACACTCTTTTTTCTCGGCGTAACAGTGCATGTCTGTTTATATACATAAATAGGCTTTAATTGGAGCGGGTCAATATGTGGCATATGCTCGATTGCATATATCGCGACTAATTCGACTGCTTCTGGCGTCGGTTGACCTAAATTCATTTGATCCAGCCATTGGCTATTTTCTGCGCCTAATCGTATCTTTTCCGGGATATTTTTTAAACCATCACCTAAATAAATGGCATTACTCCTCAATTCTTTTGTCAGATGCAACCGACTAATGAGTTGGGTTTTTTTGATTAATTTTGAATTTCTGACATAGCTCAAGTAAACATTATCTCTTTTTGCGTCCTGAATAATGCCCTTGATATTTTGCTCAGGATTAAGATCTATTTGAGCTGCGATGAATAAAGGCGTAGGAAGTGGGATGAGTTTGGCGCCGGTTGCATAAGCCATTGTTTTGGCTATTGTGACAGCTAATCTAATTCCCGTAAAAGAGCCGGGGCCCTGCCCAACACAAATGTAATCAAGCGTCTGCTTTTTGGCATCAAATTGAATTTGCTTATTAAGTGTAGAGAAAAAATCACCACTTTTACGCATTAATGAATCAAATCTAAAATGCTTGGGCATGCCCTTTTGACTAATAACCAGAGTCGCACCACTAGTGCTAAAATCGAGCGCAATCCAATTCATATGTCGTTTTTGTGAGGTGGTTTTTTTCATATTTAATTATCTTTACCAAAATCGCCCTGGGCCATAAAATTAATGATTCTTTGATTTTCATTTTTATAATTTAATATTATGGATAGATAATCCTTAGGCCATATATCCGGCATCCGACTAGGCCATTCAACAATCACCAACCCATTCAATTGCATGATTTCATTAATTTCGGCGCTTAATTCCCTATCCTGATTCTTAATTCTGTATAAATCAATATGATATAGCTTTGGTTTGGTGTCATATTCTTTAATATACACATAGGTTGGGCTCACTAATTTCTCAGCGACACTCAATCCCAAACCCTCAGCAATACCCTGTACCAAAGTTGTTTTACCTGTGCCCAACTCACCCTCCAATAATAATACCTGACCTGGTTTTAGCAGCTTAGCTAAGTCAAAACCGATTTGCTTAGTTTCGGCAGGATTAGAAGTGGTGGTCTTTGTGTTCAGGAATTTTTTTAATTTTTCCATTCACTCCCCTCAGCTTATAACCCTTGGATTGATCTTTAATGCTACCCATAGGAAAAAAATTGAACCCAAGCCCCACAACCCGTTTATCACTAATCAATTCAAGTGATTTTTTTGGACTCAGTGTGAATAGTAACTCAAAATCCTCGCCATCTTCAAAAGCTTTGTTCACAGATGCGGTCTTGTTGCGCAAAGGAATCGCGGCCTCATTTAGCTCAAACCCAACCTGGCTTTCATGCGCTATAGCCATCAAATCTTTGCTCAATCCGTCCGACACGTCCATCATGCTAGATGGGTGGTAGCAATCGTTCAAAAAAATGGCTTCATCAACTCTAGCTTTGAAATTGAGATGATGCCCGCTCTTTAAAGAGTCTCCTAGTGGTCCACTAACAAAAACATAGTCCCCTGGCTTAGCGCCTTTTCTGCTTAATATGTGTTTGCCTGGCAAACCACCCATAGCTATCGACAAAACAATCGCCTTTGATCGGCAAGTATCGCCACCTATTATACGTATATCAAATTCTGCACTTGCTTTTTTAATGCCCTTATAAATATTCTTAACGTCATTCAAGGTGAATCTAGTGGGTATGCCCATACTCACCAATGCCCATTTGGGCGCGCCGCCCATAGCTGCGATGTCACTAGCATTAACCATAATCGCTTTATGGCCCCAGCTATGCATAGCCTGTTTACGAGTGAAGTGAACGTTTTCGATTAATATATCTGTCGTCCATAGCGTGCCTCTTTTACCCATTGGCGGCAAATAAGCTGCATCATCGCCTAGGTCAAAGTCCTTTTGGCCTTTCAGGCTTCGCAGCCAATTAATCAATTTTAATTCATTCACGATAATACCCCACGCAAACCAAATGCAGCGCCTACCATTAGTGTATTATGCATTGCATGCATAATTGCCCCAGGTAGAATAGAATGTGTCTTTTCATATAAATAATTCAAGGTTAAACCTAGCAAAAGAATTGGCACAAATGCTGCCATATGAGCATGAATCGCTGCAAAAAGAAGTGATGTAATTAGTATGCCTCTAGTGGCGCCAAGATAGTTACGCACAACCCGATAAAGTATACCTCTAAACAATATTTCTTCAAAAAAAGGACCGGCTATACCTACTAGCAACGTCATGCCTAGGAGCACATGCTGGCTGTCTTCTTTGAGTAACATCTGAACTGGGGCTTGCACTGGTGCTGTGTAATTAAACAATTGCATAACTTGAGTCAAGGCAATTAGGGCCAATACATAAATCGGTATCATAGCCAAATATGCTACAACACCAGTGCTTATCAATCTCTTCGGATCACTCACATTCCAACCAAGGTCGCTGGCACTCGCGCCATATTTTCTACGTAAATAAATTAAGCAATACGACAAGACAAAAACGCTCCTTAATAAAGTCGAAGACATCACAACAAAACCCGTGCTTGGACTCAGTTTAAAAATCCCTGACAGAACGCCTATTATTACCGAAATGATTAATTCGGAGAATATGATCAAAACAAATATTTTGATCAAATCGACTATTCCCCAAGGAACTTGACCCCAATGCGGACTCTGAATCCTGACGAAATATGGTCGCCAGCCAAACAAGAAAAATATATTTAAAATAAGTCCGCCAACTAAAGCCATGCCCATCAATAGCCCAAAGACAAGTATGCCTTTATTAGGCTGATCGCCCAAAATTGATTCCATGCCTATGTCTCTGATTGCTTCTGTTGTCTTCAATCTCTCAGAGATGGAGAAGTCGTCCTTAACTTCCATGGAATTGGCATCATGATTATGAGTTGCGTTGCCTTGAATTACAAAGACAGCTATGGAGCACAACATAAATATAGTGAACGGCTCATTCTTTATGAATTGAAGTATGGGCTGGATATAGCGTTGCAATCAAATCACCAAGGCTGGGGTATTAAATAATTTTTGAGCATTCTCGGCTGACGCCTGACGGATAAGGTCCACATCTTCGTGGCGCAATTTAGCAATAAACTCAGCCACATGACTAACATAGGCTGGTTCGTTACGCTTTCCACGATGTGGCATAGGTGTTAAATAAGGTGAGTCCGTTTCAATCAAAAATTGATCCAATGGCACAATTTTGGCGCATTCTTGCAAATCTGTAGCGCTCTTGAATGTCACTATACCTGTGAATGAAACATAATGACCCAAATCAAGGATTTGTTGCATGGCTGCCACATCATACGAAAAACAATGGAATACAACCTTCATATCTGGGCGATCCGCCAATTCTTCTCTTAAGATTTGAATCGTGTCATCGAATGCATTGCGTGAATGAATCACCAAAGGCTTATTCAATTTTTTGGCGACACCACACATTTTTCTAAAAACAGTTTGTTGCATATCATGGTTGACTTCACTTTTGAAATAATCAAGGCCTATTTCCCCTATGGCTTTAACTTTATCATTCTGATCCGCCATATATTCCAGCCTAGCTATCATGGCATCATCACCTTGATCTGCTGAATGTGGGTGCAAGCCTACGGTTGCATAAAATTGACTATTACTTTCTGCGATATCGATTGCCGCCTGCGAAGACTCTTGGTCTACACCAATATTCATTAAAGAGACAACACCTAACTCCCTAGCGCGTTGCACAACCGCATCTCTATCGTCATCATAATCTTTAAAATAAATGTGGCAATGCGTATCCATAATCGGTTTCATAATTTTGGTTGACCCTGACTGTATAATGTCATTTTATACCTTTATAATCATTCGTCATTGCGAGCCGCCTGCCGGCAGGCAGGCGTAGCTGGCGTGGCAATCTCACAACGCAAGACTTGTCATTGCTGCGCATGGATCCTGCTGCGCGGGTTCTGGGAGATCCTCACGTTGGAGCAAATAATTTATCAGCTCCGCCTCAGGATGGCGGCCCTTCTCGGGATGACGTACTCTTTTAGGATGACGAGTGTAAGCTTGCTTCATTGTTAAACGGTGCATTATTTTTGCCTAATTTCTTTAACTGTTTTCTGGATTGCTTCTGCGCATTTTTGAATGTCAGACTCAGTTGTCGGTCGACCCAAACTAATGCGGATGGCATTTTTTGCCTGTGCTTCGGGCACTTGCATGGCCATGATGACATGTGATGGATCAATGGATCCGGCCGTGCACGCCGAACCAGTTGAAACGCATATACCGTCAATATCTAAAGCCATAGCCAGACTAGTGCCGTCCACATCATCAAAGCCAAGGCACAATGTATTTGGCAAACAAGATTTAAGCGGTGTATAAATACGAACCCCTTTTATGCTTGATGCTAAAGTATCTCTCAAGCCATCTCTCAATGCAGCTTGCTGCTCTATGCGTATATCACTAGTATTCGTGATTAATTCACAGGCCTTTGCTAAGCCTGCGATTAATGCGATATTTTCTGTGCCGGGTCGTATATTCTTTTCTTGATGACCGCCATAAAAAAACGGCTTAATCTGATTTTGCTTTTGAGTGATTAATGCTCCGACACCTTTTGGCCCATAAAGCTTATGCGCAGATAATGTGATGGAGTGACACTGGGCATACCAGGTTGGGAGACTAATTTTGCCAATAGCTTGGGAGGCGTCACAATGCAGAGCAATCTTCTTATCAGCTATTAAATCAAGCACTTCACCAACGGGTTGAATGGCGCCGGTCTCATTATTCGCATGCATCATAATTATCAAGATTGTTTCGGGACGAATTGCCGCAACCACATCTTTGGGAGCGACAATACCATCGGCACTAGGCGCAATACGAGTGACGCTCCAACCTTGAGTCTCCAAATAATCAATCGGGCCCATAATGCTTGGATGCTCTATTTGAGTGCTAATAATATGTTGGGGCGTGGAGTAATTTTGGGCCACGCCCAATATGGCCAAGTTATTTGATTCCGTACCGCCGGAAGTAAAATACACATCAGATTGCTCAAGGCCCATCCCTCTCAGAATTTGAGCTCTCGATTCCTCTAATGCATATTTAGCTTCTTGACCGTGTTGATGCAAGCTAGATGCATTGGCAAAAGTTTGAGCCCAAAATGGACTCATGGCATCTATGACTCGCTGATCAACGGGTGTCGTTGCATTATAATCTAGATAAATACGTTCGCTCATCTTAAATATATTTTCTCAAAGCCTAGTATCACAATTCAAGACGTGGAAATATGGGTTGCCCCTTTTTTACCGGGGTGTCTTTGGTGAAATAATTCCATTCAACTTCAGCGAATGATTTGTTCACCAAATCATCTTTTGGCAATCCCAATTGCCCCCATAAGTTATCTGCCGAATGAGGAATGAACGGCCATACAGCCTGAGCTATAAGACGTAAGGCTTCACAGCATGAAACCATCACAATGCGCAGCTCATCAGTTTTGGATTCTTTCTTCAATGTCCACGGCGCGCTATGTTCAATGAATCTATTGGCTTCGCTAATCAGACTCCAAATTTCGGCCAATGCTTGCGAAAACTGCATTTGATCTAATAATTTTTCTAGGCGTTGAGGCAAACCCATAGCTTTATCACGAATTAAATTATTCGCATCCTTAGCACCATTGGCAATAATCACGCCATCAAAGTACTTTTCGATCATTGAAAGGGTTCGATGAGTCAAATTCCCCAGGTCATTTGCTAAATCCACATTATATCGCTTGGTCATAGCTTCATCGCTATATGTGCCGTCCTGTCCAAATGGAACTTCTCTCAACATGAAGAATCTAAATGGATCCACGCCGTATACATCCACCACATCTTTAGGCCTAACAACATTACCCAATGACTTAGACATCTTTAATTCATCAACCATCCACCATCCATGTGCAAAAATCTTCTTGGGAGGCTCAATGCCCATACCATGTAGCATAATTGGCCAATAAACAGTATGCGGACGCAATATGTCTTTACCAATTAAATGCACGTCCGCTGGCCAATATTTCTTGAACTTGGCCTCATCATCAGGGAATCCGCAGGCAGAAATATAGTTCACCAAGGCATCAAACCAAACATAAGTCACGTGTTTGTCAGACAAGGGAGTTTCTATACCCCATTGCAAACGTTCTTTTGGGCGAGATATACACAAATCGTTCAAATCGTTCTTTTCTAAAAAAGAGGCTGTCTCATTACGTCTCGACTTTGGTTGAATACAATCGGGATTGGCATCTATGTATTCCATAAGCCACTTCTGATGTGCGGAAAGCTTGAAGAAAAAATTCTCTTCTTCAATTTCTTCCATATTTTCTTCAATATGTTGATGGCCACCAGCCTCTTTAGCCTCTTTCATCTCGCGGTAAGACATAAATGATTCGCTAGTAGCGTCATACCAACCTTTATATTTCTGAACTTCAATTTGCCCATTGGCTTGCAATCGTTTCCAAGTTTCGCAAACGGCTTTTTTATGCCTCTCTTCTGTCGTCCTTATAAAATCATCATAGCTAATATTTAATTCTAACCATAATTGCCGGAACTCATTCGACAATTCGTCCGTGAATTCTTGCGGGGTCTTATTAGCCGCCAAGGCAGCTTGCTCGACCTTTTGTCCGTGCTCGTCTGTACCCGTTAAAAAAAATACGTCATAGCCCATTAGCCTCTTAAAACGAGCCAATGCATCTGCTGCAACAGTTGTATAGGCATGGCCTATATGTGGCTTAGCATTCACATAATAAAGTGGTGTCGTCAAATAATAAGTCTTTTTCATATCTCTATATATCCCTACTGTGCGGTTGTGTAATTATTTCTGTCATTATGAGGATCGCTAGCGACGTAATAATCTCACAGCAAAAGACTTGTCTGGGAGATCCTTACGGCGTTTGCTATGCCTGCCTGCCGGCAGGCAGGCACGCCTCAGGATGACGTTGATTTAATAATTAAATTTCTATGACATATAAAGGCTAAGCTGATCGTCTTCATATGATGTTGATTCCTATTGTATTCAAAGCTGTATTCATAATTAATTTTGGGTGAATCGAGTGCTCCAAGTCTAGCTTGAGTTCATTTAATTTAAGTGTGATTCGCTCAATGTCTTCAATGCTAAAACGCTTGCCCATATCGTCCAACTCAGCCTCACGCTCAATCAAATGCGCATAGCCACTCTGAGCACCCGTCTTAAGGACGTAAATATCTCTAAATATACGCAATAATGCATCTAAACCCATCCGCTCTTCTTCCTTATTCTGGCCCCAATCCGGCATGGGGCAGATCTCTTTGGTGCGTGTTAATTGCATCAAATTAAATACAGCCGCAAAAATATCTTTATAGAGCGGCTGGCCCAAATCTTCTAACTCAGCCATGGAGCCATGCGCCGCCTTCATAGACAATTCCATATCATCAATTTCCAAATCAGCACTTTTGGCAATTGACTCCAAATATCTGGCGTTTAGGGAACCAAAACGCAATCTCTGACATCGCGATAATACGGTTGTCAAAAGTTTTTGTGGGTAAGCGGTTACCAAAATAAAATAAACATATGCTGGCGGCTCTTCGAGCATTTTTAATAAAGCGTTTTGCGCCTCAGGATTCATCCGATCAGCTTCGTCTATTAAGGCAACCCTGACCAAACCCGCAATTGGCTTCATAACTAATTCTTTTTTGATTGCCTTGATTTGGCTAATCTTAATCGTACGTGATTTACCGTCAGGCTCAACTATATACAAATCAGGATGGCTCAAATCGGAAATATTGCGACAGCCTTGGCAAATACCGCAAGGTTTGTCTTGTTTGTCCATACACAATAAGCCTTGAGTTAACGCCAGTCCGCATTGCCTCTTACCAACCCCATCCGGGCCCGAAAAACACAATGCATGCGGAGCATTCCCATTCGCAAGCATGTTCTTAATCAATTCTATTGGTTGATCGTGTCCTAATATGGACTCAAAACAATTTGTCGACAAAGCTCACAATCTTTCTATGCGTTGACTCTATGTCTGTTACAGCAATTTGCCTGAAGCGCGAATGCTGCTTGGCAATTTTGCGATAACCCATATGTACGCGTTGATGAAATGCAGTTGACCTAAGTTCTATGCGGTCTAATTTGCCCCTCAATTTGGCTCGACCCAACCCCTTAGCCACGGACAAATCCAATAAGAGCGTTAAATCAGGCACAGCATCACGAACAACCTCTTTTGCAATAGCTTGAATCCATTGAGGGTCAACGCCTAGTCCATAGCCCTGATAGGCTAAAGTAGCGTCAACCCAACGGTCTGAAACAACACACACGCCTTTATCTAAAGCGGGTTTAATAACTTCAGAGACCAATTCTGATCGACTAGCCATATATAACAATGTCTCAGTGATCGAACTCATTTCGGACTTATTAGACAAAAGCATGCGGCGAATAGTATCGCCAATTTTGGTTCCGCCCGGCTCGCGTGTTTGTATAAAATCAATACCGCGCTTTTTCATATGCGTAATAAGTAGCTTTAATTGCGTCGTTTTGCCAGTACCTTCAGAGCCTTCTAAAGTTATGAATTTGCCTTTTTTCTCAGTCATCACATTTCACGACTTTGGGTCAATAATGCATTTAATTTAGGCACCAAATCCGCCTCCGGTATATTCTTGATATTCTTAATACTTGTACCCATTTTGGAATCTTCAACGTGCAAATTAAATTCTTGTAATTTCGCACGTAAGAAATCTGAAACTTCAAAATTACGCTCTTTGCGTTTTGTATTAATAACGTCGATAATGGTTTGAATAGCTTCAGCGTATTGATCATCCTTATTTGTAGCTTTATTGAATAAGGACAATTTTTGTCCGTGCTTTTGAATCCATTGAGCAGTCGACTGAGCTTCATCTAATTTGCCTTGATCCAATAAGCGATTCGCCTCATGCATAGCCTTATGCAAAACAGCCATGGCCTTGGAAGTATTAAAGTCATCCCTTAAACTAGCCCAAAATTCACTATCATAATTGGCGACTAAATCTGGAGTCGCAGTATCGCCTCCAAGCGAATCAAATTTACTAAATAGATGCATAAATGATTCATATGAACGATTTAAAGCTTCGGTCTTATCCCAGCTAAAATCAACGTCCTGTGAATAATGGCTTTGCAAAAAAAACATTTTGAGAACATCAACTGGATATTTTTTGACAAAACTATTCAAACCAAAAAAATTACCCACAGACTTGGACATCTTACGACCATCAATTGTCACCAGGCCATGATGTATCCAGGCTTTGGCAAAATCACCGCCACAAGCCCCCATCGATTGACTGCGTTCATTCTCATGATGCGGAAAAACCAAGTCTTTACCGCCGCCGTGAATATCAAATTCATCACCTAAATACTTCTTACTCATGGCCGAGCATTCTATATGCCAACCTGGCCGGCCTTGACCCCAAGGCGAATCCCATGCAGGTTCACCTGGTTGACTGCTTTTCCATAATGCAAAGTCCAAATTGTCCTCTTTGTCAGGATGCGCATCAATCCTTTGATGTTCTTGAATTTCATCTATGCGTTGATTCGACAAAGCGCCGTATGACTCAAAGCTCCTAATCCTAAAATAGACATTTCCATTCTGGGAATAAGCCAAGTCCTTATCAATTAAAGCTTGGATCATATTCACCATCTCGGGAATATGCTCTGTCGCCTTTGGTTCGTGGGTCGGCTCCAGTATATCCATACTAACCAAATCACGATGATATTCATTCCAATACTTATTGGTAACAAAAGCTATTTCTTGATTGGATTCTTTGGCCTTAACAATGATCTTATCGTCAACATCCGTTACATTTCGAACGAATATCACTTCATACGTCTCGCTCAATACACGTCGAATAATATCAAATGCAAATGCAGAACGCAAATGTCCAATATGGGGTTCATCATAAACGGTGGGCCCACAAACATACATTCGCACGACATTATCCGCTAAGGGAGTGAATGCGTCTTTGCGCCGCGTGAGCGTATTATAGAATTGAATTGGATTTGAATCAGGCATCAGAATCTTTGTCAGCTTTTGGTTTTGTTTTATCAAGCCCATGAAAATCTTTAATCTGGCTCTCGATAGAATCGATTTCATGCTGTAAATTATCCAAAGATTTAGTCAGCGGATCGGGCAAATGGGTGTGGTCCAAATTAATCCCCGCCATTAATCTGCCCTGATTCTTGGCTACGCGGCCAGGGACGCCAACTACCGTTGACGCCTGTGGCACATCACGAATCACAACCGCATTAGCGCCCACAAAAGCACTTTCACCAATGGTGATATTACCCAAAACCTTTGCGCCTGCGCCAATCACAACTTTATTTCCAATGGTCGGATGTCTCTTGCCGCATTCTTTACCCGTACCACCCAAAGTCACTTGCTGAAACAACGTAACGTCATCCCCAATAATCGTCGTCTCTCCAATAACTGTCCCCATACCATGGTCAATAAAAAGCCCCTTACCAATCTGCGCCCCAGGATGTATCTCAATACCAGTCCAAAAACGCGCCCAAGACGATAACAACCTAGGCGCAATCGGAATGCGCATTGTATGCAAAACATGCGCTATCCGATGATATTTAATAGCCTTATAACCCGGATACAAAAACATCACCGCAAACGGATTCGTGGCAGCCGGATCCCTATCCATAGCCGCATCAATCTCACCCCTATAAAAAGTGAAATCAATAATCACCTTAATTACCGTGACAACAATATAAATTTTAAATAACGTCATTAAAATATCACTCATAATACTCACACTCCTATTGATATAAGCCGTACATTATCCCAATTTAAGCCGGCAATATCGAGAGAAATTCACAAATACCCTAACCCTATACTATATATAAAGTTATATATCCAATTATATAGAGAATCTCATTGATGGACGAGTTAATCGCGCAAATGCAAAGATTTGAAAAATACGGAGCCTATAAGCCCAAGCTCAAACCCACGAATTTTATAAGGCAGTTATAAAAGAGTCAGGTGTTAATGGGCGCATCGCTTCTAAACGCAAGTCTGCGCCTTTTGTAACGCAGTTACAAAACAGCCTAAGTATTAATGGGTTAATCGCCCCTAGACTCAAGCCTGCTCATTTTGGATCGAAACTACAAAACAGCCTAAGCATCAATAAGTCTATCGCTTCTAGACTCAAGGCTGCGCCTTTTATAACGAAGTTATAAAACAGCCTAAGTATCAATGGGTTAATCGCTTGTAATCTTAGCAGCGATGCAGGATGCTCGCTGCCTATAGGTGTATCATTTTGTTTTTACTACCCGTACTATTTCCTAACTCTCGTACTATTTATGAATTACTCTGCACCCATAATTAGCCTCGGAACAAATTCAGAGCGTAGAAGTTTAACCCAATTGTCATAAACAGTAGTAGGGATGAATCATATTTTTTGCTGTTAATAAATTATAAGTTAAAAAAATATGATGGGGCCCCACTGTTTATGACAATAGGGTTAACGCTACGCTCTGGTTTGTGAAGAGGCTAATTATGGGTGGAGGGTGCTACGCAATTATAGCTGTATTAAGACTATTGCTTGGCATGACATAGCCGCTTGTCGGCCGACTGCATCCAAACCTTCATTCGTCTTAGCTTTAATATTAATATTCGCTGCATCTATCTCTAATAAGGTAGATAAGATTGATCGCATCAATGATTTATGCTCTTTGAGCTTAGGCTGTTCAGCTTGAATAATGATATCCGCATTAATAATCGATGCGCTTCTTTGCTTTGCTTCTGTCATCACATGACCCAATAAGTCTTTGCCGGCCATATTTTTATATTTAGCGTCATTATCCGGAAACCATTCACCTATATCCCCTAGCCCTAATGCGCCCAAAATAGCATCAGCAACTGCGTGAATAACAATATCTGCATCAGAATGACCCAATAGGCCTTTATCATATGGAATCAATACACCTCCAAGCCATAATTCACGACCCGCCTCTAAACGATGGATGTCATTGCCTAAACCTATTCTTAAATTTGCATTCATTTCTTTAATAACTTTCTGGCTAATTTCAAATCCGCTTTGGTTGTGATTTTAAAATTCAAACTTGTTCCAGGCACAATCACGACTTTCTTCCCACAGGCTTCAACTATACTCGCCTCATCAGTGAATGCGCTAATCTTATTTTTCTGAAGCTTATACGCATTTCTTAAGACACTTAATTGAAATGCTTGCGGAGTTTGGGCTAAATAAATTTGCTCTCTATCCAAAGTTTGCTCAACAACCATACTGCCTCTTTTGACCTGCTTAACGGTCGCGCTGGCCTTCTCGGCCAATAAAGCCGCGCCTCTTTTTACAGCCATTTTAATCAAATCTACAATCGGCTCTTCATCCAATAATGGTCGCGCTACATCGTGAATCATTACGATGCCCGAGAGTCCCTCAATGGCATTCACAGCCTTGAACACCGAATCGGCTCGTAGGGCACCTCCCGGTACCAATCTAATATTCTGTAACCGATACCGTCGTAGAGCTTGAATATACCGCGCCTCCAAATTCATGTCTATTGCCAGAATGATTTCTTTGGCCTGCATCTTTTTTTTAAAAGCTTGGATCGTCCATACAAAAAGGGGCTTGCCATGTATGGGAATGAATGGCTTAGGAGTCTTGCTTCCTAAGCGCAAGCCACTACCAGCAGATGGTAGGACAATATATATATCCGTTTTACTCATTTGCTTTAGCTTGGCTTTCTATATTGCTGAATACCATACGCCCTGCTGGAGTTTGTAAGACCGTTGTTACAGTCGCTTTAACGGTTGATCCAATTTTTTCACGTCCATCTTCCACAACCACCATCGTACCGTCGTCTAAATAACCTACAGCCTGAAGACGCTCTTTACCTTCTTTGGCTAAATGCACTTCAATGTGTTCGCCCGTCAAAAGAACTGGGCGCAGAGCCTTTGATAATTCATTAATATTCAGCACAACAATATCATTGAATTCGGCTACTTTATTCAAATTATAATCGGTAGTCATGATTTTGCCATCCAAGACACCGGCTAATTTAAGTAGCTTTTGATCAACACCATCGATTTCTTCAAAATCTTCATTATTAATTTTAAAATTGAAACGAGGGTTTTTCTTAAGTTTGTTCAATACATCCAATCCTCGCTTGCCCCGTTCACGCTTCAATCCATCCCTGGAGTCTGCCAAGGCCTGCAATTCCTTTAATACAAATTTGGGTACAACAAAATAACCTTCAATAAAATGTGTTTTTAATATATCAGACACACGCCCATCAATAATAGCACTTGTATCCAGGATAATTGCCGTATCAGATTGATTTTTCCTTTGGAATTTAACGTAGGGAATAATTACACTAAATTCATCTTTACCGCGTATAGAAAAAATGACACCCATATAGGCCATGAGCATCACTATCGCTGACTTGATAATTAAGCGCCAAGATTCATTCATGTCAATTGTATCTATAGCTCCTGACACGAAGTGAGCCATAATCAAGGCCATTAATAAACCGAATACAGCTGCAGACATGCCTCGTAACGATACTCGTTGTGTCATCCATTCAACAATAACGATTAGCACTCCATAAAAGGCTCCCAGCCCAGCGCCATATAAGCCAAATTGAGAATTAAGACCGTATATAGTGACGCCGACTTGGTGGCCGACAACCATAGAGAGCACAACGAATAATAACCTTAAAAATGATACATTCATAATTTACCTTTTCTTTAGCAACTTCCAGGGATTTCGTTTGATATCGTCTGTTATTTCTTGAAGGTCAGCATATAATTTTTCATCTGTCAAAAGCTTACCGATTAGCCCGCGGCCATTTTTAACTCCATCCAAAACTTCATTTATTGAGGCTAAAGTACTTCTCAAATCGATGATCAATACGGATAAGTTATCCACATTCTCCCTCACCATAACGCGGACTTCATCATCTTGAATCAAATCATTGATCGCATCAACCGTCGTCTCCATTTTAATCGCAACGCGTTCCCCCGTTCGGATAACATCTTCCAGCTTAACTGGATCTTCGCCAATATAATACCCGGCCTTTGGAGCGCCTAATGTATTGCCTGGGATAACTTCAATAAATTTGATTCCCAGCAGACCCTGGGACCCAATTCTAATTTGACAATCAGATCCTATATCTACTCCCCGCACAATTTTAGCCCCGACTTCAACACGAGTCACATGATCACTGTCGCGTTTAACGGATATTGAATGAACCTCCCCTATATTAACTCCAGACAATTGAATCGGAGCACCAGTTTCAAGACCATCAACCTGGTTAAAATAAACTTTAATTGAATCATATTGTTGCAGTTCGACTACATCAAGTTTCCACAATATGCCCACAAATAAAGCAAAGGCAATAAGTACAAATAATCCTATTTTTGATTCATTAGCTGTTTTCAAATTAAATCCTTTATTCCTTTATTTCTTTATTGGCTCTTGAATGCCTTGAATAAAATGTTTCAATGGCTCACAATTCGATTTAAGCGCTTCGCTTGGCACTCCCTGCCAGGCCATGCGACCATCATTCAAAAATGCCATACGAGTGGCGATTGCTTGCGCGCTTTGCATATCATGCGTGACAGCAATTGATGTTATCTTTAATGTTTGTGATAATTGTACCATGAGCTGATTCATAGAATTAGTTGTGACAGGATCTAATCCACTAGTCGGCTCATCATACAAAATATATTTTGGCTTCACGGCAATTGCTCTCGCCATAGCAACGCGTTTTCGCATACCACCGGACAACTCATATGGATAAGAATCAATATTCGCTTCAAGACCGACTAAGCTCAAGCTCTCTAAGGCTTGTTTGCGAGCCGCCGGTTCCTTGAGTAAACGTGTTTCGATTAAACCAAAAGTCACGTTATCTAAAACTGTCAAAGAATCAAACAAAGCGCCATTTTGAAACAATATACTCACATGTTGCCGAACATCTTTCAAACGTTTATTCTGATTGAGCAATTCGAGACCGGCTATCTTCACCTGCCCTTGATCGGCAAACTCCAGACCGATCAAGTGTTTTAACAGCAAGCTCTTACCGCAACCAGATAGGCCTATAATAACCATGAACTCGCCGGTTGGAATAGTTAAATCAATGCCTTTTAGAACATCGATACCAAAAAAAGATTTGTGTAAATTAGTAATTTCAATCATTTTTTCTACCTAAATATATAAAATCCAATTGTGAATAAAAAATCACATAGCACTATAAATAAGAATGAAAATACTACTCCATGCATGGTTGCCCGGCCGACACCTTGGGCGCCACCACTCACTTTGAGTCCTGCATGACAGGAGACGATCGTGATCACAATCCCAAATACAAAAGCCTTGATTAATCCAGATGCAAAGTCATTCCAAACCACCGCTTCAAAAACACCATTCCAGTACATGGCGGATGACATACCTAATTTTCCCAAACAAACCACATATCCACCTGTTATCCCCAACACAATCCCATATATCGCTAAGCAAGGCATGGCAATCATCGTAGCGAGTAAGCGTGTTGACACTAAATATTCAATCGGATTGGCCGACATGGATTCAAGAGCGTCAACTTGTTCGGTAACTTTCATTGCACCAATTTCTGCCGTCATAGATGCTCCTGCTCGGCCAGCAACCACAAAAGCTGTCATCACAGGCCCCAATTCGCGAGCCATCGAAACGGCCAAGAGTCTTGGTATTAAAGCATTTGCACCTAGAGCAGCCATTTGATAAGCCGTTTGCAATGCAATCACCATACCCATCAAAACCAAAATCAAACTCACAATCCATAAAGAGTCTGACCCAATACGCACAAAATGACCCGACGTCCATTTAAAAAATCTCGGTGACCTGGGCCTAAATATCACAAAGACAGACTTGAAGAATAAAGTTGTCAATGATCCGATAAAATCTAGAATGGATAAAGTCTGTGTGCCTATACCGCGTAACATATTCTTAAAATGAATTCTTTCTTTGTATGCCCCAAAATGACTCATCGTCTTTGAGTTCCATCCGAACGCTCTCAGCCCCACCCAATTGATATTCCAATGCCACTTCATTTTCATTGCCCATGGTCTCACGACGCGTTTCATCAGAAACATTTCTATCATAGCTCACGCTAAATCGATCATTGATTTGACGGCGTAAAGACACAGAATCTTCTTTTTCGGTACGTCTTAATGTCCAATCCCCCAATTGGACATTGGTTTGCTCAGTGTGCTGAATCATATGTTTATAAGTTTTGCGATTAAATAATTCGGTTAATTGAATATGTTGGTCGGAAAAACGCATGACCGAACCGTCGTGTAAAAACATTCTGGATTCAGAAACTTGCACTTCAGGAAATATGCCATCAAATTTCATTTGCATATTCTTAAATGGAGCCTCTATGTTTTCTTCCTCATTCAAAACAAGCATTTCGCCAAAAACCCTCGGCTGGGCTAAGGAACCTTGTATATTGATCTTAAAATCAGCCGTTGCGCCTAAAGGCTTAGTGCCCTTAAAACTAAAGATGTCGTGCATAGAGCGAAATGGGTAATCTGTCGCCGTTATTTCAAGCTCAACGTCTTGTCTCTGACTATGCCCAATTAAGCCCTCAATATCAAATCCCATCAATTGACTTCCAGTTAATATATCGAATTTGTCCTCAGACAACTTATAAAGAAACAGCGATTCTTCAGGAATAGGTTTCCAATTAACGACAGAGCCTTGTGTGGATATGGATCCTTTTAAATATAAATGCCCAGATTCACTCTGACCTAAGTCACCCTTCAGATTCAATATGGATGTCACGTCAAATGGACCCAGCGGATAATGGCTGATAGACAGCTGTAATTCAAATGATTTATTAGTGAACAATCCTTCAACACCCGAAATCATACCCTCTGATTCGGTCCAAACGACTTGCCCACCCTCAATTAATAGACGTGCATTTTTTCTGACTTGATTAGCAACCGCTGATACAAAACCTATACGCGGATATGATGACTTTATAGAATTGGGCTTATTGAAGGAGACGTCTACATAGAAGACGGGTTTTTTTAGGATAATATCAAACCAGCTAGAAAAATTTCTTTTGAACAAATCCGCCAATGTATATTTAAAGCGAATTTCAGCTGCCTCAAATAGAACTTCTTGATCCGGACTTGAGCTAACAATGGCTTTGATATCACGCGCGGCCATTGTTCCAAAAAGATCACCCTCCACGCTTCCAACGGTTAGCTTAAGCCCAAATTCGTCCTGGAATCTTGCCGTAACATAATCAATGAATTTGGGACCCAATTGAGCGCTTTGGAAGGATAAGACTGCATAAAAAATCAGGGATATAATAATTCCCAATAGAAATACGCCGATTAATAACTTTTTTTTAGATTTCATCACAATTGTGTACCGAAATAACGGTTAATCTAAATAAACTACCCTAATAATTAAAGACGAGATTGCCACGTCGTTGCTACGCACTCCTCGACTGTCTGCCGACAGGCAGGCGATGACGTGTTTTCTCATGTTCATGCACTGTCTTCTGGTACGCTCGCCTGCCTGCCGGCAGGCAGGCGATGCCGAACCTGCAAGCTTAAGTCGTGACTTTGGCCTTTTGCACAAATTCGAGACACTTATCAGCTTTATTCACTATAACCTCAAAAGGCAGGCCCGGCTTGATTCTATTGGCAATAATTTCTTCCGCCAATGGATCTTCCAAGAAGCGCTGTATAGCACGTTTAAGCGGCCTTGCGCCCAATGCTTTGTCAAAGCCATTGTCGATTAAGAACTCTTTCGAAGCATTATCAAGGTTAAGAATAAACTCTTTTTCTTCCAAGCGCTTCTTAACCGCACGAATTTCATAATCAATGATTATCTTCAGCTCTTCACGACCCAATTGTCTAAACACTACGACTTCATCAACGCGGTTTAAGAATTCGGGTTTAAATTGTTTACGTACGGAATCCAATAGTTTAGCTTTCATACGCTCATAGCTACCATCATTCTCTTCCGTACCAAAACCCATACCCACATTGGCAACCTGATCTGAGCCCATATTGGACGTCATGATTAATAAGCAATTCTGAAAACTGACATGTCGACCAAATGAATCAGTCAAACGTCCCTCCTCCATAACTTGGAGCAAGATATTAAACACGTCTGAATGAGCCTTCTCCAATTCATCCAATAATACTATTGAATATGGTTTGCGACGAACTTTTTCGGTTAATTGACCACCCTCTTCATAACCCACATAACCCGGGGGAGCGCCAACTAAGCGTGAAACATTAAATTTTTCCATATACTCAGACATGTCAATTTGGATAATCGCCGCTTCGTCATCAAAGAGAAATTTAGCGAGTGATTTAGCTAATAGTGTTTTACCAACACCAGTCGGTCCTAAGAATATAAAAGAACCCAAAGGACGTTTAGGATCTTTCAGGCCTGCTCTAGAACGTCGTATAGCTTTAGAAATGGACTTAATAGCCGCATCCTGGCCAACAACACTGCCTCTCAATTCATCTTCCATTTGAAGTAAGCGCTTTGTTTCTTGCTCTTCCATCCGTTGAATGGGTATGCCAGTTGTCCTGGTAATTGTTTTGGCTATATCCTCAGCCGTGATCTCTGTGTGAATTTCATTACGTGATTCTTTCCATTCACGTTTCATGTCTTCTAATTTTTTCTTCAACTCACGCTCATCATCACGAAGTGCGGCTGCTTTTTCAAAATCCTGTTCTTTAATAGTTTTTTCTTTTTTCTTTTTTAATTCAATGAGATCCTTTTCTACATCCTTTAATTCAACAGGAGTTGTCATCAAACTCAATGATGCATGCGCCCCAGCTTCGTCTATTAAATCAATGGCTTTGTCGGGTAAAAAACGACCCGATATATAACGATCTGACAATTTGGCTGCAGCAATCAAACATGCATCGCTATAAGATACTTTATGATGTTTTTCATAACGATCTTTCAAACCTTGAAGTATTAAAATCGTATTATCCACTGTTGGTGGCTCAACCATAATATTTTGAAAACGGCGCTCCAAGGCAGCATCCTTTTCTATATATTTACGATACTCATCCAAAGTCGTAGCGCCCACGCATTGCAATTCACCACGTGATAAGGCTGGCTTGAGAATATTGGACGCATCCACCGCCCCCTCCGCACCTCCAGCGCCAACTAAAGTATGCAATTCGTCAATAAACAAAATCACATTTTCTGAACGACGAATTTCGTCCATAACTGCTTTAATGCGCTCTTCGAATTGACCGCGGTATTTTGTACCAGCTACCATCAAAGCAAGGTCAAGAGTAACAACGCGCTTACCTGCCAATATTTCGGGAACATCACCCTCAATAATTAATTGAGCCAAGCCTTCAACGATAGCTGTCTTACCAACGCCAGCTTCTCCCAGAAGAACTGGGTTATTCTTTGTACGTCTAGCAAGAATTTGCATCACGCGTTGAATTTCGTTTTCTCTACCAATAACTGGATCCAATTTGCCGTCTTTAGCTAATTTGGTCAAATCTCGACCAAATGAATCCAGGGCTGGTGTTTTGGTCTTAGACGTGGAGCTCGTGACTTGGCCGGGAGCGCCAGCCGGGGGCTCAATGCCCGCGCCTGGAGTCGCTGAACCGAGTAGTTTAATAACCTCATCTCTAACGCGTTCTAAATCAAGGCCCAAATTCATGAATACTTGGCTAGCAACGCCTTCGCCCTCACGTATTAATCCCAAAAGTAAATGTTCCGTACCAATATAATTATGCCCCAAAGCACGCGCTTCATCCATAGCTAATTCCATAACTTTTTTGGCCTTAGGCGTAAAAGGCAAGTCTCCCGAAACAACGGTAGCCGGCCCAGGTTGCACCAACTTCTCGACCTCTAGGCGCATATTATCCAAACTCATATTAAGACTTTGCAATACAGCAGCAGCAACGCCCTCACCTTCTCTCAATAAACCCAAAAGGACATGCTCCGTACCAATATAATCGTGATTAAAGCGTTTAGCTTCCTGTTTTGCTAATAAAATGACTTTTCTTGCTCTTTCGGTGAATTTGTTGAACATTATTTTATGCCCTTTCTATTATTTAACAAAATTTCTTACTAAGATTGTACCATACTTATCAAAAATGAAAAATTTTAACATATTCCGTGTCACTGTCATTCAAAAATAATTGCTCTATCCTAAGCGTTTACGAATGATTTGAGCTCTTTTGATGTCTCTATCCGACTGAGCTAATAGCTTACCTTCCATGCGTTGCAAATGGGCGGGTTGCGTTAAAATGAATAATTCATTGACCGCCTTTCTATTAATATCCTTCAAAATTCCCATATCCACGCCCATGCGGACCATGCTTAACAACTTAATAGTCTCCATACTCGTGATAATAAAAGCATTGCGCAAAGTGCCTAGCGAACGCCAAACTTTGTCTTGTAATAATTCTCTGTTTTGTTTAAGTAATTGTTTGCGCGCCGTTTGTTCATGGCCAATAAGTTGAGCAATCATTCTCTCGATATGATCAATTGTCTCAGTCTCAGATTGACCCAAAGTGATTTGATTAGACACTTGAAATAAATTACCGTCCGCATCCGTGCCCTCGCCATATAAGCCACGCACAACCATGCCTAATTTGGATATAGCTTGTGTGACTCGATTGATTTGCTTGGTCATCACCAAGGCTGGCAAATGCAACATCACTGACGCGCGCAAGCCCGTCCCAACATTCGTGGGGCAAGCTGTCAAATAACCAAATTTGGAGTCGAAAGCATATGGCAATTGCTCAGCCAATTCATCATCAACAAGATTAGCTAAGCGCCAGGCTTCTTGCAAATTAAAACCTGATTGCATCACCTGAATTCGCAAATGATCCTCTTCGTTAACCATTATGCTAATAATTTCTTTATCGCTGACAGCCACTGCCTTGTATTCGGGTTGACTCAACAACTCGCGACTAATCAAATGCCGTTCCACCAAAAATTGTTTGTCCAAGTCGCTTATTTCATTCATGCCAAACCACAATGCTTTTTTCATAAGCGCACTTTTTTTAATCGCAGCCTCAACTACAGCCAATACATCTCTTTCATGCTTCTTGCCCGCCCAATGCGAAAACGGGTATTTCTGCAAATTACGCGCCAAACGCACCCTCGAAGACAGAATGATTTCTGATTCGGGTCCAGAAGATTTGAGCCACTCACAAGTTTGTTTAAGTAATCTATCCATTATTTCTTCAACTTTGCTTCAATTTTTTTGATTTTGTCCCTTAATTGAGCTGCCTTTTCATAATCTTCAGATTCAATCAAATGTTTTAGTTGTAGCCGCATTTTTTTTAATGTAGCTTTGACATCCTCTGTCGTTATAGCTGAAGCTCGCTTTCTTGGCTTTTTATCTGCCACATCATCAAAACTAGCAGGTACTTTTCCAATATGCTTAACGGAACTATGGATGCGCTTTAGCAGTGGAGTTAAGTGTTCTTCAAAAGCTTCATAACACATAGCACAACCAAGACGACCAATTTTTTTAAACTTGTCAAAAGTCAAACCGCAATTCACGCAACGCACTTTGTGCACAGTCGTCGTCGGCTCCGAATCGCCAACACCAGCCAAACCCTGTAGCAAATCTGCTATACCAAAGTGCTGCTCCATATTGGTACCTTTTTGCTTAGCACAATATTCACACAAATTTAATTTGGTGACCTGATCATTAATGATTTCGGTCAAATGCACAGACGCCTTATGTTTTGTGCACATCTCACAAATCATAAAAACTGCCCTCTCTAACCGTTAACTGTCTAAATGCGGTCAGCAATTCATTTGTGACTTTACCTGGCTTTCCGGTGCCGATAATACGACTGTCCACTTTAACCACAGGCACTATTTCAGCCGCCGTGCCAGTCAAAAAAACTTCGTCTGCATTAAATATATCGTGACGCGTCATCATTTCTTCTCTAACATCCAAGCCCATATCCTGCCCTAAGCGCATCACGCAATCACGTGTAATGCCACGTAATACACCAACATGCGTTGGCGGGGTTAGCAACATGTCATTCTTAACAATAAAAATATTTTCACCCGTGCATTCACATACATAGCCTGTAGAAGACAGCATTAACGCCTCCTGATAGCCAGACGTTATAGCTTCTATCTTAGCCAAAATATTATTCAAATAATTCAAAGATTTGATTTGAGGATTAACAGCCTCGGGCACATTACGTGTTGTCGCAACCGTGATGATTTCTAAGCCCTTCTTATATAAGCTCTTTGGATATAGCTGAATTTTGTCAGCAATAATGAACACGCCTGGTTCCGGACATTTGCGAGGATCCAAACCTAAGTCACCGACACCTCGCGTCACAACAACGCGGATATAAGCGTCTGTTAATTTATTAACTTTCAAAGTCTTTATTATAGTGTCTGTCATTTCTTGCTTAGTCATACCGATCTTAAGCATTAACGTATGGGCTGATTCAAAAAGGCGGTCTACATGATCTTCTAGTCTAAATACGCACTTTTGATACGATCGAATACCCTCAAAAACACCGTCACCATAAAGAAGCCCGTGATCATAAACCGATATCACTGCTTTGTCTTTAGAAACCCATTTGCCATTCAAATATATTTTCATCATCTTTTTTCCTTATGTCATCCTGAGGCGCGCGCGCCTGCCGGCAGGCAGGCGAAGCAAGCTCCGTAGGGATCGCATTGTTGCACATGGACCCAGCTACGCGGTTTCCCAGCAAAAGCCCTTGATATTCATAATCCGTAGCGCGTTATTGTCTATTTTTTCTATAAACGCGCTTGCGGCTCGCGCCACCTTTTAAACAATACCACCATCATTAATGTGAATAATGCGATTAGCAATTTTTGCTATTCTATCATCATGCGTCACAATCATAACCGTTTTTTTACTGTTTAGTGATAAATCCTTAATATAACTTATTATCTCTGCGCCCGAAACGGAGTCCAAATTACCGGTAGGTTCGTCACATATTAGTATGGGTGGATCCAAAATCAAGGCTCGAGCAATAGCCACACGCTGTAATTCACCCCCTGATAGCTCATTAGGCAAATGCTTCAAGCGTGCCATTAAGCCCATTCGCTCAATCAATTCTTCGGCTCGCTTTTTAGCCAGTTTAGCTGAAAAAGCCGTTTTGGCAATACGCGTTGGCAATAGAACATTTTGCAAAACATTCAAATCCTGAAACAAATAAAAAAATTGAAATACCATGCCCAAATTTTTATGTCTGTGCAGGGCAATTTTGCGATCACTTAAACCCTCCCAGTCTTGATCTCTAATCCGAATACTGCCCTTATTCGGATTATCTAAGCCGGCAATCAAATTGAGTAGCGTTGTCTTTCCACAGCCAGATGGACCAAGAATGGCCACCAATTCCCCAGCCCCAATATTCAAATCAATATCCCTTAAAACCGGTACGGCTTTTTTCCCGCGGCCATATGACTTAGAAACAGACTTAACTTCTATATCATTCATAGCGCAAGGCCTCGGCTGGCTTTAATTTGGCGGCTAATTTGGCGGGATACAATGCAGAAAATAGCGCTAATCCCATCGCGCAACTGGCAATCAAAACACAATCACCTATACGCCAATCAACCGGCAATTGGTCAAAATAATATATATCACTTGGGATTTGAATAATCGGAAATGTGTCCAATAGCCAACACACACCCGAGCCAATCAAAACTCCAAATAATGTCCCCCAAAAACCCGTACAAATACCAATAATGGCAAAGATACGACTTATCATTCCCGAATCTGCCCCCAAGGCACGCAATACGCCTATTTCACGAGTTTTATCAATCACAAATAAGGCCAAGGTGCCCACGATATTAAAACAAGCCACCATAACGATGAGCGTCAATATAATGAACATAACAGTTTTTTCGAGTCGGAGAGCGTCAAACAAAGTTCTATTCATATCACGCCAAGTCCGAACATAAAACGGATAGCCTAATAATTTTTGTAATTCCAATTGTCTAGACAAAGCCATGTGTGGGTTCGTGTATTTGATATTAATATGCGTCACACGATTAGGTGTTTCAAGTATTGCTTGGCCTATGTCCAAAGCTACATAAACTAGATTTGAATCATAATCATACATGCCGGAGGTATAAATACCGCTCACCGTATAAGATACAGCTTTTCTCTTTTGTGCCGTAAAAAATTCCACACCGTCACCCATTCCTACGCCCAAGGTTCGAGCTAGGACAGAGCCGAGCAAGACTTCGTTTTGGCCAGCTTCCGGAAAGCTGCCCTTATCCATATACGTTACAAGATTCGAAACGGCTGACTCGGCACTTTGACTAGACGCTCGAATCAATACGCCTCGGCTGCCTCGGCTGGTTTGCAACATAGCTTGTGTGTGAATGACTGGGGCAACACCCAATATGCCGGATGAAGAGTTTTGAATTTGGGCAATTAATTCAGGAGTGGGTTCAAAAGGCACGTCACCTTCAACGGACGCATGTGCATAAGTGCCAATCACACGATCAACCAAGTCACGCTCAAACCCACTCATCACGGCGATGACAATAATTAAGGCCGCAACGCCAACGGCAACACCCGCCACAGCCACGCTCGAGATCAAACCAATAAAAGGATGTCTTCTACCCGACGCGAAATACTTCCAAGCTAATGAAAATTCAATGGGCATCATAACCAAATCCTAATATTAAGATTAGCGCTGATAGCTCGTCATCCTGAGCCGGGCGTTTTTTGCCAGGCGTAAGGATCTCCCAGAATGAAGCTTTATTATCTGCGGCAATTTTGGACTGCCCATTAGACGATTTTGCTGTGAGATCATTACGTCGCTTGCTACGCGCTCCTCATGATGACAGTGAGACTATTCAGGTTTAAGTTGTGGAAATAACAAAACTTCACGTATAGACGTTTGGCCAGTTAGAATCATAACCATACGGTCAATTCCAATGCCCAAGCCACCGGCTGGGGGCATGCCATGTTCAAGAGCTCTCACAAAATCCACGTCGATCAAGCCCTCAAAGTCATTCTCATCATCATGCGCTATATCTTCTTTAAAACGCTCCATTTGCTCAATGGGGTCATTCAACTCTGAATAACCATTAGCGATTTCTATTCCACCAATGAATAATTCAAAACGCTCAGATATGCCCGGATTATTAGGATTCTTTTTAGCCAAAGGACATAATTCAGTGAAATAATCCGTCACAAAAACAGGGTGTTTTCTTTTGGCCGGATCTAATAAGTCACCTATAATTTTGACTAATTTGGTTCGGGATAATTCTTTATCATCGATTTCAATACCCTTAGCTCTAACTTTTTGCGCCCAAACTTCTAATTCATCTTCGGGCCGTATATCAAACTCTTCTTGCATGAGATCGGCAAAAGAAACACGGTCAAAGTGCGCCAAGTCAATTTCTATATCGCCATTTTGAACAACCATTGTGCCCAAAACTTCTTTAGCTGCTGTCTGAATAATGCTTTGGCACAAATCCATCACACCTTCCACATCGGAATAAGCGGTATAAACTTCCAACATCGTGAATTCAGGATTATGCCTCGTGGATATACCTTCATTTCTAAAGCTCTTATTAATTTCGTATACACGTTCTAAGCCGCCAACCAACAAACGCTTCAAATACAATTCTGGCGCTATGCGCATATACAAGTCGATATCCAAAGCATTGTGATGTGTCTTAAAAGGTTTACCAGCTGCGCCACCTGGTATGGAATGCATCATTGGTGTCTCAACTTCAAGATAACGTTGCTCATCCAAATGACGGCGTATATGCGAAACAACTTTGGAGCGTGTCTGAAACAGCTTCCTAATTTCCATATTGGAGGCCAAGTCTAAATAACGTTGACGATAGCGCGTCTCCACCTTTTTGAGCCCATGCCACTTCTCAGGCAAAGGCCTTAAGGCTTTTGATTGAATGGACAAAGCGCTGACTTTGACCGATTGCATTTCGGTTTTGGTCACAAAAAGTTCACCCTCAATAGCCAAAATGTCACCAATATCCAATAACTTTATAATAGCGTCTGTACCTTCAGGTAATAGCGCTGGCTTAATGAATAATTGAATCTTAGCTTCTTGATCAACCAAATCAGCAAAAATAACCTTACCCATAGAACGCCAAGCCATAATACGCCCAGCAATCTTAATTTGTTTACCTTCTTCAAACCCAGCCAAAACATCCTTAATTGGCATCAAGCCATCTACACGGCCGCCATAAGGATTAATGCCACTGGC
>JBLINS010000021.1:0-35747 GCA_047639455.1 Candidatus Omnitrophota bacterium | reverse complement strand
ATAACCAGGATTCGATGTAGGTGTAATAAATAAAAATAACCATAGGCCCAAATATACCTATTAGCCCAAAGTATTTGATGAAGCGGTTTTTGGCCCACATAGAGTGAAAGGCGCCTGGTCCTGTGCCGTGTCCAAAGCCACCACCATAACGGCCGATAGTCCACTCGACCCACATAAGTGGGATACCCATTAGAAATAAGGACACAAAATAGGGGATCATGAATGCACCCCCGCCATTAGAAACAGCTTGAACCGGAAAGCGTAAAAAATTACCCAAACCAATAGCTGATCCCGCCACAGCCATAATAATACCGATTTTGCTCGACCAAATTTGTCGTTGGGGTTGTGAGGGCTTTGAATTCATGAGCTTAAATTTTAACCCTTTATGAGATTCAGAGCAAGGGGGAGTTTGAACGTCATTGCGAGGAGCGCGAAGCAAGCGACGTGGCAATCTAGGCGAATATTTTACCCACAGCTTTCATAACTCCAGATTGCCGCGTCATTTGCTGCGCATTCCTCGCAATGACGTGTGTTTGTTTGCGAACCTCCTCGGGAGGACATGCAGTGATGAGGCTTTCCCCGGAGGGCTAGTAAATGGTATATTAGCCTCTTTTATTGGGCTATAGGGGCAGTTGAGTCATGTTTAAACGCTTTCACCATTTAGTATCTATATCTATATTCACATTAATCGGCATAGGCCTTTTTATTGGGTTTATGAAGTTCAAGGAATTTGCGGATTATAAGCGCATATTAGAGCATTTGGCGGCGGATAGCCGTGTGGCTGAGGTATTGGTGACTGAAAACCGTTATGATGAAGCCTCTGCCACGGTGATCACAACCATTAAATTTTTAGAATATGATGTGCGCAATCAGCCCATGAAGCCAAAATACTTCACATTCCGCGGAAACCGCATTCAATTCCAGTCTCTAGTGGTTCGCTTTGACGAGAGCGTCTTGGATCAAAACCACCCTTTCGAGGGCAAAAGCATTTATTTATTTCTCAAGGCCTTTGTTTTGGATGGTCCAAGAACACAAGAATTCATCATCACACCTATAGACGAAATTCCGTCGGGTTATGAAGTGCCTGGGCTATCGACGCGCATAGAAAAAGATATATGGAAACAATTTTGGGAATTTGTGGTGCGGCAAGACAAAAAAGACACTGTGGGTATAAAAAATGCCCAAATCGAAGCGCCAGGCTCTGTGTTTTTGCCAGGAACTTTGTATAGCATCAAAATTGAACACGATGGCGGCTTGCGCATAGACACGCAGCCTATTGCGCCAATATTGAGAGGCGAAAAATTATTATGACCCAAGCATTAAAGAAAAAACCTAAAGTCACCAAAGCTACTAAAAAAATAACCCCGATTACGGCGCGAACAATTGATGACCGCATCATTGATCGTATCTTTGTCAAAAATGCTAAAGAACATAACTTAAAGGGCATCGACGTTGCCTTGCCACGCAATTCTTTATGTGTGGTCACGGGACTTAGCGGTTCAGGTAAGTCTTCTTTGGCCTTTGACACTATTTATGCTGAGGGTCAACGTCGTTATGTTGAGAGCTTGTCCGCTTATGCTAGGCAATTTTTGGATCGTATGCAAAAACCTGATGTGGAATACATAGAAGGCTTGTCACCCGCGATATCCATAGAGCAGCGTAATGCATCTTCAAATCCACGTTCAACCGTTGGTACGACAACAGAGATTTATGATTACCTACGTTTGCTATTTGCCTCTATAGGGATTCCACACGACCCTAAGACGGGTGAAGAGATTAAGAGCCAATCAGCTCAAGAAATCGTCGAGCATATTTATGAATTAGAAGCACAATCAAAGTTATTGGTTTTGGCACCCATTATTGAAGGTAGAAAGGGTGAGCATAAAGCCGTCTTTGAAGAAGCTCTCAAGCAAGGTTTTGTGCGGGCTCGTGTGAATGGCGCCATTACTGATTTGGCAGACAAAATTACTTTGGACAAAAAGAAAAAACACACCATTGAAATTGTTGTTGATCGTTTGGTTTTAAAACCTGAGTCTAGGAAGCGTTTAACTGATTCAGTTGAATCTGCTTTAAAGGCGGGTCATGGAATTATTAAATTAGCCGCTGAATTACCTAAAGGTAAAGTTAAAGAATTAAAATTTTCTGAACATTTTTCAACGGCGGATGGGACAGTTGCTTTTGAAAAGCTAGAGCCGCGTATGTTTTCTTTTAATAGTCCTTATGGGGCTTGTTTGCAATGCGATGGCTTGGGCAATCGCATGGATGTGGACCCCAAATTAGTTATTTCTGATCCGTCCAAAGCGCTCAAGTCGTCTATTGATCCATGGCGTCGTGGCGGCAAGTCTTATGTGATTTTTTTGAGACGTCAATTAAGAAAATTAGCCACGCGACATGGCTTTAGCGTGGATACACCCTATAAGGACCTCACTAAAAAACAGCAAGACCTGGTTTTATATGGTGAGCCAGATTCAGATGATGACTTTTATAATTCCTTTGAAGGTGTGATACCCAATTTGGAAAGACGTTTTAAAGAAACTGAATCTGAATTCATGAAAAACGTGATTAATAAATATATGAGCGAACAGAATTGCCCCGGCTGTCATGGTAAAAGACTGAATTCAATGAGTTTATATGTGACTGTGGCTAAGCATAATATTATGCAAATTTGTAACCTATCCATAGAAAAAGCAGTCGACTTTTTTGAAAAATTAACATTAAACAAACAACAAGAGCAAATAGCGCGCCAAGTTCTTAAGGAAGTTCGCCAACGTTTGGATTTTTTAAAAAATGTGGGTTTGGGTTATTTGACTCTAAGCCGGATGAGCGGGACATTGTCTGGAGGAGAAGCTCAGCGTATTCGTTTGGCAACTCAAATAGGCGCTGGGCTTATGGGTGTTTTATATGTTTTGGATGAACCCTCTATAGGTTTGCATCAAAAAGATAATCAAAAATTATTAGATACAATGCGACGTTTACGTGACTTGGGCAATACGCTCATTGTAGTGGAGCATGATGATGAAACTATGTTGGCATCGGATTATATTATTGATATGGGTCCAGGTGCTGGGGAACATGGTGGTCATGTAGTCGCTTTTGGCAAGCCAGCAGAAGTTATGGCTAATACTAATTCTTTAACCGGCGACTATTTGAGCGGGCGCAAGAAAATAGCTGTACCAACTGAGCGTAGGAATTACAAAAAGTCCAAAAAAATCAAAGTTCATGGAGCTGCTGAGCACAATTTAAAATCAGTTAATGCTGAATTTCCACTTGGCAACTTGATTTGTGTGACCGGTGTTTCGGGATCAGGAAAAAGCACTTTAATTGATGATATTTTGTACCGTGGAGTTATGAAATATTTACATAAATCCAAAGATCGGGTTGGCGCACATAAAAAAATCACAGGCCTTGAGTATATAGATAAAGTTATCGAAATTGATCAATCACCCATAGGGCGCACACCTAGATCGAATCCGGCAACTTATACGGGTTTGTGGGGACCGGTGCGGGAATTGTATAGCAAGCTTCCGGATGCGCGCGTTAGAGGCTTTAAGCCTGGTCGTTTTAGCTTTAATGTGAAGGGCGGGCGTTGCGAGTCTTGCGAAGGTGACGGTGTTAAAAAAATCGAAATGCATTTTTTACCTGATGTCTATGTTACCTGTGAAATATGTAAAGGCAGCCGATTTAATCAGCAAACATTGGAGATTAAACACAAAGGTTTTAGTATTGCCGATGTATTGGGTATGAGTGTTGAAGAAGCTCTCCTAGCTTTTGATCGTGTTCCAGCCATCAAAACCAAGTTGGAGACATTGCATCAAGTCGGTTTGGATTATATCAAGCTCGGACAATCATCCACAACGCTTTCGGGAGGTGAAGCCCAAAGGGTCAAATTATCCTCTGAATTATCCAAGCGAGCTACAGGTAAAACGCTTTATATTTTAGACGAACCCACAACTGGACTTCACTTTGAAGATATTGCCAAATTATTGCAAGTTTTGCAGAGCTTGACCGATAAAGGCAATACCATTGTTGTGATAGAACATAATTTGGATGTTATCAAAACAGCTGATTATGTCATCGATTTGGGTCCAGGTGGTGGTGACGGCGGGGGCATGATTGTGGCAACAGGGTCGCCTGAAGAAATTGCTCAAAACAAAAAGTCATTTACGGGGCATTACCTTAAAAAAGTATTATGACGTCTTATATTCGTTTTTTGGCTATTTTTGGCCTAATTTTGGGATTATCAAGCATTCATTTGAATGGACTTGCCTTTACTGATGAAAAAACAGATTTTTTATTAGCTGCCAAGACTTTTGATGATGGTTTGTTCGAAATGTCTAATACACATGCGCAAACATTCATTGATCAATATCCCGAATCCTCCCAAATCAAAGCCGCTATACTCATTCGCGGTGAGGCGCAATTCAAATTGGGCTTATATGCTGAATCGATTAAAGGCTTAAAACCATTAATCGAAGCTGACGCATCAAACTCAACCAAGGCTAGAGCGCTTTATACAATTGCTGAATGCCGCTTTCAATTAGGCCAGTACGTCGAGGCGATTGCGGCCCATAAACATTTAATAGAAATTGATAATTCTGGGAATTTGATCCCTGCAGCTAAGTTCTCAATAGCTTGGTCTATGGAGAATATGGGTGCATGGCCTGAAGCTAGTAATGAGTACGAAGGCTTGATGCTCAAGTACCCGAATAGCGTTTATGCGCAAGACGCATTGTATCGCTTGGGTCGTTATGCTTTTGAGCAAGGTAGGTACGCGCAAGCTAAGGAATTATTGAATCGCTTTGTGACTAAATATAGCATTCACCACAAGACACCCGATGCCTATTATTTATTGGGTGAGGCCTATTTTAGCCTCAAGGAATACCCTGAGGCGCTAAACAGCTTTAAGCGCATATTGAATCAAGGTGCGTCAGATGCGCTTTATAGCTATGTATTACATGGCATGGCATGGACTTACTTTCAACTAGAGCGGTATGTGGAGAGTTTGGAGTCTTTTACTCCTTTGAGTCAATATGTCAATGGGTCCAAGATTGAAGATTCTTTTATTTTGGGTAGAGCTAGATCTCTGCAAAAATTATCGCGAAACAAAGAAGCTTTGGAATTATTTAATGACCTCATTATTCGTTTTGCTGATTCCGAGTTTGTTGATGATGCGCTATTTTGGGTTGGCGAAATCAATTATGAAATAGGTAATTTAACTAAGTCTATTGAGGTGTGGAAAAACTTGCTCAACACATATGCCAATAGTGATTTGAGGTCAGACACTCAATATAATTTAGCCTGGGCTTACTTTAAGGTTGGTAATGATACCGAAGCTATGAAATATCTCTACGTTTTAAAGGAAACAACACAAGATGATGTTTTGCGCGTGGCTTCTTTGTGCCGCATTGGTGATGCTTTATTAGACCGACAAAAAATTGGTCAAGCTATAGAGCAATATGATGAAGTTTTGAAGAATTATCCGGGATCGTTTTATGGTGATTATGCTCAATTTCAGATTGCAAATGCATTTGTGAAGGTTGAGAATTATGACGCGGCAATTCTGGGATTTCAGGCTTTGGAACGGCATTATCCTTCAAGCTCTTATCGCGATGACGCCCTTTACGCCCTAGCGTTTGCCTTAATGCAAAAAAACCAAATGCAAGAAGCCTTATTGGAGTTCAAAAGACTTAATCGTAACTTTCCTGAGAGTGTGCTTAAGCGTAAAGCTTACTTTCAAACGGGTGTATGTGAATATAATTTGCAAAACTTAGATGAGGCTATGATTATCTTTAAAGCAATTGCTAACCAAGATGCGCGCGATGAATTGGGGTTAATGGCCAAATATCATCAGGGGTTGGTTTATTTTCAAACGGGCCAAGATGTAGAGGCAATTGAGGCTTTAGAAGCCTTAGTGCGGGACTACCCTGCAGCCAATATCCTGCCTGACGTTTTGTATTTATTAGCGGATCATGCTATGAATCGTGGTTATTATGAAAAAGTTGGTCAATATTTAGAGCCTTTTTCCTCTAAATATAAACGACATGAATTAGCCGATAATGCTTTGGCATTATTGGCGCGTTCTTATCAAAGTTTGAATTTATCAGATAAAGCTAAATTAGCTTATCAAGAAGTTATCCAACTTTATCCAACATCTGACGTGGTAACAGACTCCATTCAGCGCTATGTTGATTTAACATTAGCTCAAGGTTTGGCCTCAGAGGCTAAGACGACTTTAGCTAATATACTGACATCAGACTTGCCAACTGCAGCTAAGGCAATCGCTCAAAAAAAGTTAGGTGAATTATTACGCGCGGAAGGACGCTTGCGAGAAGCGATTGTCTATTTTAGACACGCCTTAGAAATTTCAGAGTCCTTACAGGCAGCACAAATTCAATTTTTGTTAGCTGAGACTATTGAAACACAGGGTTTATACACAGAAGCCGTAGCCGAGTATTTGAAAGTGGGTTATGTATACCCAAAGCAAATTAAAATGGCGCGTCTAGGCAAAGAACGTGCTGCGGATCTATTGAAGAGACAAGGTAAAAATGAAGAAGCGGAGAAGTTGCTGAAATAATAGTGGGCTAAATTGTTTGTAAAGAGTCGTCATTGGCCACCTAATGGCAGGTAGGCAAAGCATAAATATATAATACCTGTCATTGTGAGGAGCGTAGCGACGTAACAATCTCACAGCAAAAAGCTTTTCATTGCTACGCATGGATCCTGCTGCGCGGTTTTTGGGAAATCCTTACGGCACAGCTGCGCGCACCTCAGGATGACTTTGATCGGTATTATTTGATACATATTATTATGACAGTTAACAATAGGAGAAGAAAAAAATGTGGGAAATGATACTTAAAGGCGGACCCTTGGTTTGGCCAATACTTATATGTTCATTTATAGCTTTTGTAATTGTTGTGGAACGAGTCTTTTATTTGCGCCGCATGCATATAGATGCAAAACATTTTTCTGAGCAAATAACCCGCTCAATCAAACGCAATCGTATTATGGAGGCTGTTGAGCTGTGCGAAAAAACGCCTGGACCTGTATCTAATATTCTCAAAGAAGGCATACTCAAACATGATCGCACACGTGCAGAGGTAAGGGAAGCCATAGAGGACGTGGCATTGCATGAGGTTCCTCAATTGGAGAAGCATTTGTCAGTTTTGGCTACGATTGCACATATAACACCTTTAATGGGATTGCTCGGGACTGTGGTGGGTATGGTTGAAGCTTTTCAGGTGATTCAAGAAAAGTCTTCTGCGGTCGCCCCTGTTAATCCAGGCGACTTGGCCGGAGGTATATGGCAGGCCTTGCTCACAACGGTGATAGGTCTTTGTGTCGCTATCCCAACTTATGTGGCTTACAATTATTTGACCAGTCGAGTTGACGGCTTTGTGCTAGATATGGAAAAAAGTGCAACGGATTTGGTGAACGCATTGACTGAAAAACGTGAGGTTGAGGAGCGGTAGACGAATTATGAAATTTGAACGATTAAAACGCAGAACTCAAATTAATAAAGGTCAAATAGACATAGCGCCATTAGTGGATGTGATGTTTTTGCTCCTAATATTTTTTATGCTGACATCTAATTTTATATTGCAACCCGGCATTAAGGTTCGCCTACCGCACGCCGTGACTAGTGAGATTATTGAATCTGAGAATTTGATTATTTCTGTGACGGGTCAAGATCTTCTATATTTGAATTTTAAACCCACCCAAATTGGCGCCGTTACCGAAAAGTTAAAAGAAGCCGCGCAAAATGATGCCAGTGTTTTAATTAAGGCGGATATAGCGGCATCTCTTGGTCGCATTGTAGAAATTTGGGACCTATGTCGGCAATTAGGAATAGACAAAGTGAATATAGCTACCAATCAGCCTAATGATCGCCTAACTAGATGATGAGCTCTTTGCGTTACGTCCAGGCTAACATTGCAGGCTTGGTTAACTAAGAAAATGTTTAGATTCATCACTGAATTATTCCATAATCGCGGCTATCGTTACGCCGTTATCCTTTCTTTGCTTTGGCATTTGTTTTGGTTATTCTTTATTCGAGTTGATGTGGATATTGCCAGCAAGTCTGCCAAAAGAAATATGAAAATATATTTTGTTGGGTCTGTATTGTCTGACGATGCTTTTAATATGATACTCAAAACCAAGCCTGAATTATCTCAAAGTATTTATAAACCAACTGAGGAAATGCGCCAGAGCTTGGAGCCGAGTACGGGGGCTATGATGCGACGCATGCCGGGTGACTTGGTTAGCGTATCGGTGGGGCGAAATACCTGGAATGCGCTTAATGGCATTAGTCGCGATGATAGACTTTATGCCAATCGTGATTTGTATGCACGCTTTCCGATTAACTTATCCGAAAGCCCGTATCCCATTGATGGTGAATTGAAAGGGCGCAGCCTTTTGTATTTACCTAAAGAACCCGTGCGCCCTGATAATTTGAGCGACACAGTTTTGACTAATGGCCGCGCTGAATACGAGATGGAAGTTAATCCAGCCGGGGACATTATCAATATTGTGAATAGAACATCCTCTGGCAGTCCTGTTGTTGATATATTGTGGCAGGCCTATATAAAAAAATGGCAATTCTTCCCGCTTAAGGGAGCTGCCTTGACCAATCAAAAGGGTTTGATCACCTTAACATTTTCTTCAAAAAATGAACCAGCTTCCGAATTAGAGTCAGCACTCGAGGCGGCCGTTAGTGATTGAAATCGGTGTCTCCACAGCCATATTTCTATACCTACTTTTTTCCTTAGCAGCCCTGTTTTTTCTTTGGGTTAGGTTTGAAAAGGGAGATGCATTTGCCAAATACGACATTAATCACAAAGAATTGTGGAAATGCCAAATTTGCAGCTACACCTTTGTGGACTCTCTCCACGAAACCATAGCCCGCTGCCCCCAATGCCAAAGCCTCAATCGCCGCGAGTCTGATGAATAAAAGCAATGGTCTTTTTTTTGAATCTCGTACCTCACAGCTCATTGTGCTAGAATACCGCTGGTTTACAAAACACATTATTAATGGAGAGCTGATATGATTACAGAAATAGGCATTGTTGCAGGCGAAATTTGGCATTATTTGGATGAAGTAAAAGAAGCTACATTCACTAAGATTATTGATACCATTGGTCGAGATAAAGAAATTACTTTAATGAGCCTTGGTTGGTTAGCACGTGAAGGCCATGTTATTTTGTCCAAAGATGAGCAAGACTACCACGTCAAACTAAGATTCTAATTTTAAACAAGAATATACATTAGACTGCTAATGCATAGACCTGGCCTTTAATGGCACAATTTTGCGTTGCGCAAGTCGCATGTGGCAATACCGAACAGGCCGAAGCTCTGGCTGAGCAATTAGTGCGGCAACAATACGCTGCTTGCGTTAATATCATCCCTAATATCAAGTCCTTTTACCTATGGGAAGGGCGCTTAGAAAAGTCAGATGAACTCCTGCTGATTATTAAAACGCGTCACGACTTAATTGATGATTTGGTGGCGTTTATTCAAAAAGAACATGGTTATGACACGCCAGAAATCATTATTTTGCCAATTCAAGGCGGGTCAAAGGATTATTTGAATTGGTTAGATAAGAGTATGGATCGCATTCCTAGCTAAGGGATTGTAAATAAATAAGCAGTCCCAAAGTCACTTTCCTCGCTTTTAATCACTATTCTCGTTATAATCCTGGGCAACTATGGTTCAATTTTTGTCTAAAATATCATTCCAGTCTGACCTTGCCGAAATAACCGGCCTTGAAGCTAAACATGTGAAAAGTGCTTTTCGCATGAAAGTGGGTGACTCTATTCGTGTATTTGATGGCGAGGGACAAGTGGCTAAAGGCCAGGTCTCAAATATGCAAAAGGATATGATTCAAGTCACGGCAATCAAACCTATTAGCATGCCAGTTTCGCCACTTCAAGTAGATTTGGCCCAAAGTTTATTACCTCATGATCGCATGGATGAAATTGTGCTTAAGGCTACAGAATTAGGGGTAGCGCGCATTATTCCATGCTTAACAAAGCGCAGTATAGTTAAATTAGACAAACAGAAATTCGATTCTAAGATTGAACGTTGGAAAAAAATTGTTTTGGCCGGATGCAAACAATGCGACAGAGCTATACTACCTAAGGTTGAACCTATTCATTCGGTGCCAGACTTAATTAAGACATTCGATGCATACGATAGTATTTTATACGCCCACCCTACGCCAGATAATGCCCGCGAATTACCCAAGCTTAAAAATAAGGGCAAGTGTTTGATTTTGATTGGACCAGAGGGCGGGTTTAGTGAAGGTGAGGTTGATATCTTTAAGCAAGCTAGTGCGCATGGCATTAGTCTTGGACCAACTATATTGAGGAGCGAAACAGCCGCGCAATACTTATTGAGCGCCTTTCGATATGAATATGGAATCCATTAAAACACAAACCGTAGCTTTTAAGAGTTTGGGTTGTAAGTTGAATCAGTATGAAGTGCAGGCTTTGCGAGAAGAATTATTGAATCAAGGTTTTATCGAAGTGCAGCCTAAAGAAGTTGCAGATTATTATATTCTAAATACATGCACGGTGACTGCGGGTGCCGATTCTGAAGCGCGTTATTTGATTCGATCATTTCGAAGGATAAATGCGCAGGCCAAAATTGTCGTGACAGGTTGTTATGCTGAAGCGAATCCGGACGAGTTAGCAGCAATGCTGGGTGTTGAATGGGTTGTTAGTAATAAGCAAAAAAACCAAATCCCATACTTACTGACAAATAATAAAGAAATTTCGGAGGAAGAAAGTCCCTTTTTCAAAAATGGCATTAGCTTTTTTGAAGATAAGAGCAAAGCATTTGTTAAAGTTCAAGATGGCTGTAATTATTTTTGCACCTTTTGCAAAATACCATTTGTGCGCGGCCGTTTAGTCTCAAGAGATGACGAGAATATACTTCAGGAAGTACAGCGTTTGTCTGAGGCGGGTTATCAAGAAATTATTTTAAGCGGTGTTTGCCTTGGCTCTTATGGTCGTGATGTGAATGGCGTGAACGGACTGAGTGATTTGATAAAGCGTGTTTTGGAATTACCCGGCGACTTTAGAATTAGACTTAGCTCGATAGACCCACGCGATACACCTTTGGAAATAGCTGATTTAATGCGCGATAATCCACGTTTATGTCCGCACCTACACTTATCGCTTCAAAGTGGCTCGGAGACAATCCTCAAATCCATGAAGCGTGGGTATGCGGCCCAAGAATACCTAGAATTAGTGACTGAATTACGTAAGCGCGTACCCAATATTGGCTTGACCACAGATATCATTATTGGCTTTCCGGGAGAGACGGAAGCTCTCTTCAACGAAACTTATGCATTCATCAAAAAACTCCGGTTCAACCATATACACTTCTTTTCATATAGCGACCGTGATCAGACTAAATCCACAAATCTTCCAAATAAGGTCAATGGACAGATTATTAAGGCTAGAATGAAATTGATTCGAGAAGAACAGTCCAAAATTGCTAATTCAGTTTATCTTGACTATATTAATCAAGATATGACAATTTTGGTCGAATTGCAAAAAAGTGACGGATCCTATCAAGGTTATTCTGAGCATTACCTCAAATGCCAATTGCCGCCCGGCAATTATCAGAGGGGGGATTTGAGAATTGTTAGGGCTAAGGAATTGGATAATAACAAAAAATTGTGCCTACTAACGTATTGACTTACGTATTTCCGTCATGTATACTTTGGCATCAAAGCTTTTTTGACGCAACTCTTTTTATTGCAATGTGATGGAACATATTTACGGCGTATGTTTGGATAATTTTTAGATTGATACGAGAGAGTATTTTAAATTATTTTTAAGATTTTTTAAATTCACGTAAAGGAATCAATGAAAGAATATATTTCTTCTCTTTCGTGGCTGGATTATGTCATACTTTTTAGCTTAATTCGCGGTGCATTTATAGGTTATCGTGATGGTTTTTTTCAAGAGCTTTTACGAATGTTTTTATACATTGTTACTTTAGCTGTTTTGACCGCATTTTCTGGCGAGTTTGCAAACATTGTGACGGATAAAACATTTTTGGGTGAGGGTACGGCTACTTTGTTGGTGATTATCGCCATGGCCTTAATCACTTATTTAGTTTTAAAAATTATTTTGGATTTTGTACTGAGAACATCAGAGTTGCAAAATAATTTTGCTTTAAAAATTGTGGGTTTATTTGGCGGTATGGTTCGATGGTCAGGCTTAATCAGTCTTTCTTTATGGACGACTCAGAAATACCCACAATTGCCAATTGACATTTTGGCTGGTTCAGAGTGGGCTGAATACTTTGTTCCGATTGCGCCAACTTTGGTTGAGTTTGCTACAAACGTAATACCTGAAATTGGATTGCCTATATGATTCCTCAATCGGTTATTGATCAAATTATAGATCGAATCAATATTGTGGATATTATAACGCAATATGTTCCTTTAAAAAAAGCAGGTCGAAATTTTAAGTCGCCTTGTCCATTTCATGCTGAAAAAACGCCGTCTTTTAATGTAAATTCGGACAAGCAAATATTTCATTGTTTTGGTTGCGGAGTGGGCGGCAATGTTTTTTCGTTTTTGATGAAATATGAAAAAATGACTTTTCCTGATGCGGTCAAGCTTCTGGCGGAAAAAGCCGGAGTGGTTGTGCCGGAGGATGAAGCCAGGCAAAAGGCTGATGAGGTTTTGGAGCCTTTGTATGGCGCGAATCAATTAGCAGCTAATTTTTACAAGAAGCAATTAGAAGCATTGAGTGCGAATTCAAGAGTAAGAAAATATGTACAGAACCGCGGCTTGACCGTGGAAGCTCTTTCAAAATTTAATATGGGTTATAGTCCCGATAGCTGGGATGGTTTGATGAAAGCAGCGGCAGCTAAATTTGAGCCTGCGACGCTGGTTAAAGCTGGTTTAGCGATACAGCGTGATGATGGTGGTGCTTACGATAGGTTTAGAGGTCGGCTTATGTTTCCGATACTCGATACACGTGGCCGGGCATTAGGTTTTGGTGGACGTATACTGGATGATTCCACGCCTAAGTACATCAACTCACCTGAGACCGCTGTGTACCAAAAAAGTCGCGTATTATATGGCTTATTTGAAGGCATAGACGCGATTCGCAAAGCTGACCATGTCATTCTAGTCGAAGGTTATATGGATGTTGTGGCGTGTTTTCAAGCCGGTGTTCATAATGCAGTCGCCTCGTCTGGAACAGCATTGACTGTTGAGCAAGTTCGCTTGATTAAGAAGTACACAAAACAAGTTACGGTATTGTTTGATGCCGATCAAGCAGGCCAATCCGCAACTTTGCGAGGCTTAGATATTTTGGTTGAAGAGGGTTGCCGCGTTAAAGTGGCAGCATTGCCGACGGGGCATGATCCTGATACTTATGTGAAAGAATTTAGTTCGAAACAATTTATTGAAGTTATATTGAATAAAGCTAGCGCGCTCTTTGATTATAAATTTGGGGTTCTATTACGACAATTTGATATGAAGCAGATTCACGGCAAAGTTCAAATAGCCAATGAAATGCTGAGTACTATTCGTAGATTGCCTAATGAAATTGAAAAAAATGCCATGGTGCGCGAACTCTCGAATCGGTTGGGAGTTAGGGAAGAGTCTTTATTGGTTGAATTAAATAAACAAAGCCAAAGCTCGAATCGGCAAGTTGTACAGCATCAACCTTTAGTGGCGAGAGCGCCAGTAAAAAAGAGTTCTTTGATATTTGAAAAGACAGTGATTGGATTATTGCTTAGTTCATCCGAATTATGGAAGCAATACAAAGATCGAATTTCTGTCGCAGATTTTTCTGACCCCGATACAAAAATCGTATTGGAATATATATTAAAAGCAAGTGAATGGAATTTGGTTCAGCTGTGTAAAATACAGAATCAATTTCAAGAAAATGATAGGGCATCTTTCTTGGTCCGACAATCAGTCCATGAAATGGAAAATATAACGCATGTCGAGAAAGCAATGGAAGATTGCCTTAAGCAGCTAGATAAACGTGAAGAAGACACACAACGTAAATTATTACGCGCAAAAATTTCAGAATGCGAACGGTCGCAGGACACGCAGTCATTGAATCGATTGTTGCAAGAGTTTGCTCAGTTTAGTAAGAAGGGGAAATAATCATATGAAAAGTAAAAAAATAGCTAAAAAATCAAAGTCTACGAAAGTAGTTGAGAAGTCTGTAAAAGCAGTGCAAGCAAAGACCTCTGTCGCCAAAGTTGCGAAGGTGAATGCCACTGCCGCCAAGGCCAAGAGTGCTGTTAAGACAAAAGCTCCCCAATCAGCCAACGCTAAAGCAGTTATTGCTAAGGCAAAGATAAAAGCTCTCCAAGCCACCACAGTCACATCTAAAGCGAAAGCGAAAGATGTAAAAAAAGCTTCATCTACTAAAATAAAAGATATTACAGTCGCGGTCTCTAAGACGAAGCGACCTTTAACTGATAAAGAAATTAAAGCAAAAGACAAGAAAGCTAAAAAAGAAGCTCGTGATATTATGGCGACAATTAAAGCTCAAGCTTTAATCGTTCAAGATAAGGAAGGCGTTGCTGCTGGAGGACCCGCACAAGAGGGAAGTGACGATAGCTCACCTAATGCTAAGTTAGTTGTTTTAGGAAAGCAAAAGGGTTATTTGACTTATGATGATTTAAACGCAGCCCTGCCTGCGGACATGAACTCAGCAGACGAGATTGATGATGTTTTATCCCAGGTGGCCAAACAGAATATTGAGATTGTTGACTCCGATGATGAAGGTCGCGAACTTGTGGAACAACAAGCTGAAGAATTGGGTGCGAGCTCTAGGGAAGTTGGGATTAAAGATGACGGTTCATCTGAAAAGACAGTCAAAAAAGTACCTGCTACAGGCAGGTCTGAACAAGTTGATGATCCTGTAAGGCTATATTTAAAACAAATGGGTCAAATTCCGCTATTAAAACGCGATGAAGAATTAACTTTGGCTAAAAAAATTGAAGCCACTGAGATTGACTTTAAGCGACATGTATTGAGCTTTGGCGCTGCTAGAGGTTATGTGCTCGATATACTCAATGATATTTGTAATAACGAAGTACCTCATGAAGACTTTATTAAAGAAGATTTCATGGTTCGTGATGATGTCGCAGCTACTTTAAAACGTCTGAATATGATATTGAAAAAATTAAAGGCGTCGCATAAGAATTCCAAAAATATGGTCGATATGATGATGGACTGCAAATTAATGACAATCACAGTCGAACGCATGCATAGAAATATACGCGCAAAAGCGCAATTGCTAGGCAAGCTTGAACGTGATTTGAAAAAAGCAAAAGTTGCTAAAAAAGCAGATGTGGTTAAAGAGCTAGACGCTAGGTTAGCTGACTTGCAAAAAGAATTGAATGAGCCTTTGAGTGACATTCAAGACCAGCTCAAAGCTACGCGTCGCAAAGAAGAGATATATAATCGAGCCAAAAAAGAATTGGTTGGAGCTAACTTGAGATTAGTTGTCTCTATAGCCAAAAAATACACCAATCGTGGTTTGTCTTTTCTTGATTTGATTCAAGAAGGTAATATTGGTTTGATGAAAGCCGTGGATAAATTTGAATATAAACGCGGATATAAGTTTAGTACTTACGCTACATGGTGGATAAGACAGGCTGTAACACGTTCTATAGCTGATCAGGCGAGAACCATCCGCATACCAGTGCATATGACTGAAACAATTAATAAGTTGGTTCGTATTTCGCGCTCATTAGTGCAGAAGAACGGTGAAGAGCCGAGCCCTGAAGAAATCGGCCGACATATGCGTATGGGTGTTTCTAAAGTCCGCGGCATATTAAAGATCGCACAGGAGCCCATATCTCTACAGACACCCATAGGTGATGACGGCGATACGAACTTTGGTGACTTTATTGAAGATAAAGCCGCCGTTTCACCAGCGAATGCAACGACTTACTCGATGCTTAAAGATCATATGGAAAATGTATTAGACACATTGACCGAGCGAGAGAGTAAGGTATTGCGTTTTAGATTTGGTATAGGAGATGGCTATCCTAGAACATTAGAAGAAGTTGGATCTATCTTCAACGTTACTCGTGAGCGTGTGAGGCAAATAGAAGCCAAGGCCTTGAGAAAGTTGCGTCACCCGACTAGATCAAGAAAACTTAAGACTTTTCTTGAGCTGGGCATAGGCGAAGAAATAGAATACGCTTAAAATTATTACTTTAAGCCCCGAATTCGGCCAAAAACCGATTCGGGGCCTAAATTAATTTGGGATATGAGTCGATATCAAACTGTGTTACAATTGCAATTCGATTTTTCGGTTTGAGTAGGGCCCATAGCTCAGTCGGTTAGAGCAGTTGACTCATAATCAATTGGTCCCAGGTTCGAGTCCTGGTGGGCCCATTTTTTAGACTAAGATATAAGAAGCGCTGTTATGGAATTCACAAAGTTTCAGTTAGGGCATGAGAGCTATCCATGGAAAGAAAAGAATCAATGACGACTTCGCTACAAGACCAAATCAAGATTCTAATAAAACTTCAGGTTATTGATACGCAAATTTATCAATTAGATCGCGAAAATGAATTAATCCCCAATCACAAAAGCGCTTTAGATGAAGCCTTTACGTCTACTAAGGCTGGCATGGATTCAGCTAGTACCAAATATAAAAAGATGCAGGTTGAAGCCAAAGAGCATGAGAATGACATTGCTTCTAGAGAAACTTTGATTGCCAAATTACAAAACCAGCAGGGTTTGGTTAAGACGAATCAAGAATATTCTGCCATCGCACACGAAATCGGGAACGCTTTAGCCGATAAATCCATATCTGAAGATCAAGCGCTCAAATTACTCGATGAAATTGATGTGCAGAAAAAATTAGTTGATGAAGAAAAAGCCAACTTAGCCAAAGAAGAAGATAATTATAATAAAATCATTGCTGAATCTGATAGTCGAGTTGCGGCTATAGCTGAAGAACGCTTAAAATTAAGTGCAGAGCGCACTCAGCATTTATCAGGTGTTGAAGATGAGCTTTTGGAAAGATATAATAATATTATACAGAAGCGAGATGGTGTCGCTATTGTTCCCGTATCAGGTGAATCCTGTACTGGCTGTAGTATGAACTTGCCCCCACAAATCATTAATGAAGTTAAGCTTAAAGAAGATTTAGTCGTTTGCGAATCGTGCAGCAGGATCCTTTTCGAGGCTGAATAAATTGACAGACGACCTTGTCATTCACGTTGATGGGGCTTGTCGCGGAAATCCAGGGCCTTCAGCGGTGGGTGTTTTGATTCAGGATAAGGCCGGGCAGACATTAGCAGAGATATCTGACTGCATAGGTGTCGCCACTAATAATATTGCTGAATACACCTCGCTTATTTTTGCCTTACAAGAGGCTGTATTTCTAAAAGCCAAAAAAGTTGATTTATTCACCGATAGTCAGTTGATGGCTAGACAAATGAGCGGCGAATATAAAGTAAAAGACGCCAATATCAAAATAGTTCATTGCATCGCCAAAAAATTGACTAAGTATTTTAACCATTGCTCAATAACGCATGTTCCGCGCGAGAAGAACAAAGAGGCCGATAAACTGGCTGGGAACGCTATAAAAAATTTAGTTTGATTTGTTAATAAGTTGATAGAATTATTAAGTTAAGTCATCTTGAAAATGCAACTTGAGTCATGTATACTGATTATATTCGATAGTTTAAATAGAGGTAATTATGGTAACAAAATTAAAAAAACCCAAAAGCAGCACAAAAGCAGCTAAATCAAGCGACGACTTCCAAATATTTAATTATATGGAAGAATTGGTGAATATCACTTTACGTGGATTAGTTTCTCAGCTTCCTACTGAAGAGAAATTAAACCAACGTGATTCAGTAGATGTTAGAGCTTTAGCTTTGAATCGCTTGTGGCCAATGTATGTTACTACGGAAAAAGGTCGTAAATTTATCCAAAAGGATATCGTTACTGACAAGATTGACCGTGATGTGACTCGTGAATTGCGTGCCGCAATGAGCATTGTTACCAAGCGCCCTACTAAAGCAACAGTATCTAAATAAGCCCAGCCTTATTCATTACCGCTCCAATTCAATTGGAGCGGTTTTCGCCAAACATTATAAATACACTAAATAAGATATCAAGAAAGAATCCAATCTCAAATAGGAACCAATTCCTTGCACAAGGTTTGCTACTATGAACCAAGTGCGTCAGCTTTCATGTGTTCGAAAAGCTTGCCAAAAAATAAGTTAAAAACCACAATCGTCACCCTGAGGAGCGCGTAGCAAGCGACGTAATGATCTCTCAGAGCAGCTTTCTACTGTGGGATCTGTAAGGACCTCACAGACTCGGCCCGTTCGTAGCATGGACTCTGGGTGCTCACTGCCTCGCCCCCGAACCGTCGCTAACGCTCCTCATAATGACGTAACTTCTTTTCCAGCAAATGATATATGCCGTGAAAATCTTTTTAAAAAACCAACATGCGTTCCAGGCACACAAGAGTTGATAATCTCATAATACAATATCTGGGTTAAGCTCTCGTTGCCTAGTAGATAAGTGGCGCTCTAATTAAATAGGGACACGTACTCTTTAATTAAATAGCATTATTTAATTAAAGAGTACGTGTCCCTATTTAATTAGAGTTTAATTTGTTGACAATTGAACGATCGTTCAATATACTGGGCGCATGAAGAAAAAAGTCGATTTAAAAGCCGCTCTAGAAGCATTATCCAATTTTCAATATGAATTTAAGCGTCCGCCTAGCTATGAAGAGATTCGTAAGCTATTGGGCTATAAGTCCAAAAATGCAGCTTATTGGGTTGTGAACAAGCTCAAAGAGGCTGGTGTGGTCGAGAGTGACTCCGCGGGCAAATTAAGAATCCCGACTTTTGAAGGCCTTAAGTTATTAGGCACTGTGCAAGCTGGCTTTCCTAGTCCTGCTGAAGAAGAGTTGGTTGATGTCATGAATTTGAATGATTATCTTGTAAAACATCCTGATCAAACATATTTGATTCGTGTTTCGGGAGACTCTATGGAAGACGCCGGTATTCATGAGGGCGACTTAGTTGTTGTTGAGCGTGGTCGATTACCGCAAGTTAGCGATATTGTCATTGCTCAGGTAGATGGGGATTGGACTATGAAGTATTACCAAAAAGAAAAAGGTAATGTAGTGCTTGAACCTGCGAATAAAAAGTATCCCACAATACGGCCCACATATGAGCTCACAATTGGGGGTGTTGTCACTGGAGTTATTAGGAGGTATAAATGAATTTAATGAATGATGAAGTTTTGGACGGTGGAAGTAGCGTGATGCATATAGTTGGTTTGGTGGAATTTGTTTTTTTGGCTATGGTGGTACTTATCTTTAATGAATTCACTGCGATGTGCTTTGGTCGGGTGAAGGCTATTGTGCGTCATAAGCTTTATATCCCACAACTTGTGACACGCAGCATAGATTTGGCAATAACAGTTGTCCGACCTACAAAAATCACACTTTCGGCCCCATATTTCTTACCGCATACCCCACGCCTTATGCCGCGTGTCTAATATACTCACCCTCAATTCTCTACCCAAAGCGATTGCTCATATAGATTGCGATGCTTTTTTTGCAAGTGTAGAACAATCTCTGAATCCAGACTTACGTGGCAAGCCTGTAGTTACAGGCAAAGAAAGAGGTATAGCAGCTGCTATGAGTTATGAGGCTAAAGCTCGTGGCGTGACGCGCGGTATGCGCTTATTTGAAATTAAAAAAATTTGTCCGGAATGCATTATTCTGCCTAATGATTATGAAACCTATAGTCTTGTTTCTAAACGTTTATTTGGCATTATTCGCCGCTTCACTCCGGATGTAGAGGAGTATTCTATTGATGAAGCCTTTGCTGATTTATCTGGTTTGAGGCGTCTATACAAAACTTCTTATGCCGAAATTGCCAAGCTCATTCAAAAAACTATTGGCCAGGAATTGGGACTAACTGTTTCTGTGGGATTAAGCCTAACCAAGAGTTTGGCCAAAATATGCTCTAAACAAAATAAGCCACACGGATTCACTTGTGTTAAGGGTTATGAATTGCATCAGTTTTTGCCTAGAATCGAAACAGAGCGGGTATGTGGCTTTGGGCCAGCTAGTGTGGCTTTATTAGCCAAACAAGGTATTTATTCAGTATGGGATTATGTTTCTAGACCCAAGTTTGTGGCCAAAAAATTATTGGGAAAAATAGGTGAGGAATTGTGGCATGAATTAAGGGGGGATGTGGTTTATGTATTGGGCGAGGGTCAGGCTAAACATTTGGCGAGTATAAGTAAGGTGAAGACATTCACGCCACCATCTAATAATAAAGCCTTTGTGAAGGCGCAATTATTAAGGAATGTGGAATCCGCGTTCATGAAGTTGCGGCGTCATCATTTACGCGTAGGCGTGATTTCTATATTCATACGCGACAAAGATTATCGCGGTTATGGAAAACAAGCCGAATTAACCAGACCCACGTCTGCTACATTGGAAGTGGTTCGTATCACGCATGAATTGTTTGAGAAAATATTCAATCCCCAAGTATATTATCGCCAAAGTGGAATTCACTTAACTTATTTGGATTCTAATCATGAACGACAATACGAACTTTTTGAAGATAATTGTCACATTCAAAAATTAAATGATATTTCTAAGTGTCTAGATGAAATCAATTTGATTCATGGTAAACATAGTGTGTATTTAGGTGCTACGCATGCCCTAAATCAATTTCAACAGCATTTGGGTGATAGGGGGGATGTTTCTAAAAGAAAGCAAACCCTCTTAAAGGGTGAAACCAAAAGACATCGTTTGAATATTCCTTTATGGGATCTTAGGGTGTAGAGCTTTTGGGAATAAAAAAACCAAGTTATCAGAGCTAATGCAAACCCCGAAAACTTGGCTTTTTTGAATTCAAGTTAAATTATTTTTTAATAAAGCACCGAACCGTCTTCGCTAGGTTTACTTATAGCTTTGATTTTTTCAATGCGATTAGCTTCGTAAACAGCCGCATCTCTTAAGGCTTCTTCATAGCTAAGGATTTTTTGTGGTGTATTTTCTTGGGTTAGTCTGATGATGTCATTAATAGCCTCGAATTCTAAGCGATTAATTTGTTTTGGTTTATTTGGCGTAGCGTCAAAACCAACTAATTCAGTGATTCTGGCAGGCGCCACATCGACGGAGCTAGTAGCAGACACATCACCATTGGCGTTTAATCCGGCCACATTCACAAGTCCTTGATAAGTGGTAGCGAGTGTTTTTAGCCCATCTGTTTCAATTTTATAATAGGTACCACGCACAGATCCCACCGCCGTTGGTGTGGCTATTTTAAAACCTTGTCCGGGTGGTAAGTTATCAAGCATGGCAAAGACTGAGCCTTTACTCAATTGAATATCAGCCTCACCATCGCTGAAGAGTTGAACGGTGCTGCTTTGGTCAATATGAATGATGTTTTCTCTATCTATGTCTAAAGCGATTTGCACATAATTGCCGCGCTTAACTTCAAGCCTGTCGCCATTCATGATCTTTTCGCCGGGTGCTACTGTGCGTTTAACGGAACCATTCACCCGTGTAGCCCAACCTGACTTTTTAACAGCAACGACTGTACCTATGACTTCATTGGTGCTAGCCTGAGCTGTGAGGGTCCATGCAAAACATAGGGTTATCGCCATGGCTAGGTTTAATAGCTTTGCTGGTGTGGTGTGCAAAATTGATTTCATAGTGACCTCCAAAGTCAGTCAATAATATGCATTATTATTAAATCCTAGTATTGAGTATACATTCCAGATCATTATTATTCAAGAGTTACACTATGCGGCCTACATACCATGCGCAATCCAAAAACCAGGCTTTTGCGTGCCAACCTAGAGTTTCGTTTAAAGGATCATTTATGATGCTTCTTGTCATATTTTGTGAAGTCGGTGTAGAATCCCGGATTTTGCATTACAGAATCTATTCTTTTACAAGTAATTGGCACATATCAATTTGAAAAAATTACCTCCGTACCAAAATAAGGTACATCGGACATTTCTTCAAGCCGCTATGCACCGATTACTTGTAAAATAATTTGATTTCTAATGCAAAAACCGGGATAATCTTTAAACTAAGAACAATTAGGTTAGTTAGTTGAATAAATATTTAGTTATAATTTTTGATAAAGATATAGGGATATAGCGATATTATGATGTCAAAAGAGCAGACAACCAATGAAAACAATTTAAGAAAACATACACGCTTTAAAACGTATAGCGGCATTCGCGCATTGTCGGGCGGTAAAGAACTCCAAACAGAAAAAGCTTTAGTTAATATCTCTGAAGGGGGATTGCTTTTTTATGCACACGAGCCTTTGCCCGTGGGCTTAAAATTAGAATTGCAATTAGATATAGAAGAATTTAATTCCTCCATAACCGTGGGCGCTGAGGTGACTTGGTCGCAACGCTCCATGGAAAGAGAAGATAATTATTTTGTAGGTGTTAATTTTATCAATATAGAAGATTATGACCTGGAATTAATTCGCAAATTACAAGAACGCACAGAATCTGCGAATTAGTCGATTCATTTGCGTATTAAAAAATTAAATAAAAAAGTACTTCGCTTCTCTGGCCAGGTGGATGACCTTATTCAAGGTTACACATCTCAAACGACCAATGCTCACCACAATGCCTTTTTAGATATACAAGGCAAAATAGTAGTCACACATGATCAAATTAGATCAGGCGCCGATGCTTTATTAATCGTTATCGAAAAGCAGTATGAAGAGCGTCTAAGGACGCATTTAGGTAAATACCTACCTTTATTCGATATAAGCATAGAAGCCCCTGCTTTGGAGGTGTATTTTGACTTGGATGGCGATCACGCCTTTGCGGATGGCGATCACGTGATACCTCAATCCCAGGGATGTTTGATTATCACCCCCAATTCTTTGCAAACGAATGTGGGCGAAGATGAATTTAATTTATTCCGCTTAAACCATCACCTGCCGATACAAGGCCTCGATTACGACGATACTTTATTATTGAATATCGCTCAAGATGAGCGCATTGATTATGATAAGGGTTGTTATCTTGGGCAAGAAATCATAGCTAGAGTCCATTATCGTGCCAAACCACCATTGCAATTAAAAGCCCTAGATTTGAAGACCTTGAGTCCCAAAGCGAGCGCAATAGCAACTTCGATCACGCATAATCCTGAAACCAATCAAGCTAAAGGCTTTGTTTTTTTACGGGACCAGGCCTCAAAGGGACGGGTCCTGTAATTACCGGTTGAATGATACTCAATGATATGGGTATAATACTTCTTTAGTTACAATCAGATCTAATATAAGGGAGTTAAAATTCATGGCACATGTGATTATAGAAAAATGTTTAGGTGAGCAATACGCATCATGTGTAGCTGTCTGCCCTGTAGATTGTATTCATCCTGGTGATTACAAAGGTGAAGCCTTCATGGTCATAGACCCTGATACTTGCATTGATTGCGGCTTATGTATACCTGAGTGTCCCATTGACGCAATTCTTGGCAATGCAGAAGATGATCCAGCCTACGCTCAAGTCAATGCTGATTTAGCCCCTGGCTTTATTGATAATCCAAAGGTTGAGGGAAGACCTCCAACCGACCCACCTCGCAAGCCCGATAATAAGCTCGTACGCTAGTTGAATTATTGCCGTGAAGTCCGAGAAGCGGCCAGTAACAAGACTCTTAATCAAAGTTTATGTGATCATTGCGGTGGCTATCGTTTCAACAGCGATAACCACCGCATTTTCATATGCAGCCTTGGAATTAGGAGACGTTGATCAGCATAAAGTAAAATATTTTTCTAATTACTTCAGCCGATTTTATCAATATCCCAACCCTCAATTTGAAGACGCTGAATTAAAATCCAAAGTTCAAAAAGAAATTAAGGATGTGTATATTTGGCTAAAGGATGCACCGGAATTAGATTCTATTAGTCAGGCCGAAATGGCTATAGCTACAGCCAAGCTATTTCGTTTTTTTACTAATGCGGGTATTGCGGAGGCTAGAGATAAGCTCATTCACTTTTATGAAGTTGCTATAGAATTGAATCCTACAAGTTCGGAACTACATTTTGAATTAATTGCTTTTAGAGATAGTAATTCTAGCGCTGACAACGGAGATATTGAAGTACTTCAAGATGCTGTGGTGATTGATCCCGAGCGAGCCTTAAAGGAGGGGTATTATTTTCGAATTGCCGAACGCCTTTATAATGATGGCCGCTTTAGAATGGCGTATGAGACATTAAAACAGCAAGTTGGCGCATCACGTTATGTAGAAGATGTCGAAAATTTGCTTTATGTCATGAATCAATGGATAGATTTATGGGGCGAAATCCCTGAAGAAATCGAATTTGTGCATAACCCAAATGGAACGACCATCCCCAAAATTAAACAATCCTCAAGTGAATCAATATAAATGCCATTTAATCTTAGGCAGACCGTATGATACAATGCCTCCATTATGATTGATATTAAGCAATTAAGAGAAAATAAAGACGTTGTTCAGCAGTCAATGAAGGCTCGTAATGAGTCCATGGATTTGGATGAGTTATTGGCTATGGATACGAATTATCGCAGCATGCTAGCGGATTTAGAGGCCTTGAGCCAGCAAAAGAATCAAGCGAATACAGAAATTGTTGAATTGAAGAAGTCTGGCGGTGATTTTGAAGCCAAAATCAATGAAATGAAGTCGGTGTCCCAAAAAATAGCTAAAAATAGATCGATTGTGGAGGATCTCAATAAGAATATCCATAATAAATTGTTACATATCCCAAATATATTGCATAAAGACACACCTATAGGGAATCCTCCCGAGGCTAATGCAACTATTTTTGAGTCCCCTAAGCCTACCAAGCCCGATTTTGAGTATAAAACGCATGTGGAATTAGGCGAGTCTTTAGGTATATTAGACTTTAAGAATGCTGCCAAATTATCTGGCTCTTCATTCATTCTATTTCGTAAGGATGGAGCTCGTTTGGAAAGAGCCTTGATAAACTTTATGATAGACATACATACCCAAGAACATGGTTATGAAGAAGTGTCCACGCCATTCATTGTCAAAAGACAATGCATGGAGGGGACAGGCCAATTACCTAAGTTTGAGTCTGATATGTATCGTGTCTTTAGGGGTGACGTTGAATTGGAAGACGGCCAGGCTAGAGCAGAAGACTTCTTTTTAATCCCAACAGCAGAAGTGCCCGTGACGAATATTATGCGTAATGAAACACTAGTAGACGCGCAATTGCCAGTCGCTTTTGTTGCTTACACGCCTTGTTTTCGATTGGAGGCGGGCGCATATGGCAAAGACACTAAGGGTATGAATCGTGTGCATCAATTCGATAAAGTAGAATTAGTGCGCATGTGCAAGCCTGAAGATTCTGAGAATCAGCATGAATTATTGACTCAGCATGCTAAAACGATATTTGATAAATTAGGTATTCCCTATAGAGTTTTGCTTTTATGCAGTGGAGATATTGGATTCTCGGCGGCTAAGTGTTACGACATTGAAGTTTGGGCTCCTGGTGCGGGGCAATGGTTGGAGGCGTCTAGCTGTAGCAATTTTTATGATTTTCAGTCGCGACGATTGAATCTTAAATATAAAGATTCAACAAACAAAGTCCAATTAGCGCATACATTGAATGGCTCGGGTGTCGCTTTAGCGCGTACATTCATTGCTGTACTCGAAAATTATCAACAAGCTGACGGCTCAATTTTGATCCCTGATGTTCTCAGGCCTTATATGGGTGGTCAAGAGCGTATAGAGCGCCCATAGAGCTTGTGGTACACTATCTAAGTTATTAATTAATATAAATTAATATATAAGAATATAAACTATAAGGAGGCTCTATGCCATACGATAAAACTCTTGATGAATGTGTTGTTTCAAAAACTTGGGAATCAGAAACAGGCCGTATTGTTGTCAGTGTTTTTTCCTATAACAAAGGTCAAAAAAAATTACAAATATCTCGCGAAAATACAAATGCTGAGGGCGAGTATCGCTTTGCCAAATTAGGTCGAATGACTAAAGAAGAATTAACTGCTATCTTACCGCTACTCGAAGAAGTTAAAGATTCATTAGACTGAGGTCTTGGTTAAGATACATTAAAATACATTAAGATATATTTATGGCATGCCCATTATGCGGCTTAGGCGAACCATTATTATTTCATCAATCTAATCAAGCGTTTCAGAATAGAACCTTTCACATTTGCAACGCATGTGAATTGGTTTGGGCTAGTCCTGAACACCGATTGAGTGCTGAAGAAGAGAAGTCGCGTTATGATTTGCATTGTAATAATCCTGAAGATTTAGACTATTTAGACTTTCTGAATCGATTAGCCAAGCCTATGATTGTTGAATTGAAATCAGATTCTCTAGGCTTGGATTATGGTTGCGGCCCAGGCCCAGCTATGCAAATACCGTTTGAGCAGGCTGGGCATAGAGTGAATTTATTCGACCCATTTTATTATTTTCAAAATAAAGCTCTTGATGAACAATACGACTTCATCACTGTGAGTGAAGTTGCTGAACATTTTTTTAATCCTTCCAAAGAATTTGAACAATTCAATCATTTATTAAAGCCCGGGGGCATATTGGGTGTGATGACTCAATTAAGATTACTCGGTTCTAAGTTTCAAGATTGGTGGTATCCCAGAGATCCAACACATGTGACGTTTTATTCCCAAAAAACGATGGAGTGGATTGCCAAGCAATACAATTGGGTATTGGGGCAACCAAGACATGATATTTGTTTGTTTAGCAAACCTTGATGAGTAGATCTGGCATTGAACGCTTAATACGTAAGTCTGATAAAGCTGTTTTGATGCATGACGGCGTGGAGCGCCGCTATTTTACTTACGCGCCAAAAGACTTAGGCAATTCTGCTCCGGCAGTCTTTATTTTGCATGGCGGGAATGCAAATGGTGAAAACGCTATGCGCATGGCTAATATGGAAACATTGGCCGATAGAGAGGGTTTTTTATTGGTTTATCCTGATGGTGCCGGGCCAGAAACAGACCATGTTTTTACTTGGAATTCTGGTCATTGTTGTGGGTATGCTATGCAAACCGAAAGTGACGACTCAGGTTTTTTAGCCGCATTAATCGATTACTGCATTGAAGAATATGGCTGTGATGCTAAGCGTATGTATATGGCAGGATTATCTAATGGCGCGATGATGACGCATCGATTTGCTTGTGAACACAGTTCCAAAATTGCGGCAATTGCGGCTATTTCTGGGGCAAAGAACTTTGATGAATGCATGCCAACTGATTCGGTGAGTGTGATTAGCTTTCATGGAACTGATGATAAACATGCGCCCTTTGAGGGTGGTGAGGGAGCGGACACCATTTATAAGCGTTGCGACGCGCCGGTTCAAAAGGGCATAGAATTTTGGCTAAACGCAAATGGCTGTGACAAGGTATTGAACAAAGAAGAGTTTGATGATTATACACACGAAAATTACACTCAAGCTAAGGGCGATATTTCTGTAGAACATTATATTATAAAAGGGCAGGGGCATGCTTGGCCTGGTGGTAAAGATGGAATACGGTATGGGAATGTGGACACGCCTAATTCGTCTGTGCATGCGAGTGCCTTGATTTGGGATTTTTTTAAAAAACATAAAAAATGAAAACAAAATTACATAACGCACCCTATGCCGCATTTACTAAAACAAAGTCAAGAACTGCGTGGAAAGCCATAGGCTTAAAACGTCGCTCTGGGGTTGCACTGCCTCTATTTTCAGTGCATTCAAAAAATTCTATGGGCATAGGCGAAATAACAGATCTTGAGCTTTTGGCAGACTGGTGTCTGAAATGTGGCATGAGCATTATTCAATTATTACCATTACAAGATACAGGCTCTGGCTTTAGGCCTTATGACGCTGAATCTTCATTCGCTTTAGATCCCATGTATTTGAATTTGAGTAAAATCCCTGGTATCAAATTAGCCAATTATAAAAATGAATTTAGTCGATTGAAGAAACGATATTCTAGTTCATCTAAAAAAGTTAACTATGGCATCAAAGCGGCTAAGCTGAAGCTGTTGTGGCGCATGTTTAATGAGCGCAATGAGTCGTGTGAACGGGATTTTAAAAAATACATTCTTAGAGAAAAATTTTGGATAAAAGATTATGCATTATTCAAGACCATACAATACGTTACCGGTCAAAGCTCATGGGAAAAATGGGAAAAAGGTATTCGCCACCGCAATAAACAATGGCTAAATTTATTTTCTAAAGAGCACAAACAAAGTATATTGTATTACCAATGGATGCAATGGCAGCTGTGTATGCAAATGGAAGGCATAAAAAAATCTTTAAGTAAAAAGGGTATTTTGCTTATGGGGGACATACCTTTTCTGGTATCACGGTCAAGTGCTGATGTGTGGACATATCAATCTTATTTTAAGCTAGATTATGAAGCCGGCGCTCCTCCAGATTACTTTTTGGCTGCGGGCCAGCGTTGGGGTATGCCGCCTTATAATTGGAAAGTTATTGCGCAGCACAAATATGATTATTTGAGTCAAAAACTTAAGTATGCCGAACGTTTTTATCATATGTATCGTATTGATCACGCCATTGGTATTTTTAGATTATGGACAATTCCTGCTTCCGATCCCATGGAAGCCGCTGGGCGGAATGGTTTTTTTGAGCCTAGTCACGAAAAGGAATGGATAAAACAGGGCGAGGAGTTGTTGAATGTGATGCTCAAATCTTCTTCAATGCTCCCGTGTGCCGAAGATTTGGGGACGATTCCAGATTGCTCTCCGGGTATATTAAAAAAGTTTGGAATTCCAGGCATGGATATACAGCGTTGGATGCGTGATTGGGTAAATGAATCTCGTATTTTGGACAATGAAGAATATAGGGCATGCGGTATTTCGTCGATATCTACGCATGACACCGCACCATTTTTGACTTGGTGGCAAGAATTGTCCGATGGAGAGAAACGATCTTTTGGCAATTTTTTTGATCGGGATAGAAATATCAGAAGTCAGAGTTTGAACAAATGCACCGTACTTGCCATACAAAAAATATTGGCAGCTCCTTCGGTTTTTAGTATACAGCTCATTCATGATTGGCTGGCGCTAACTTATCCAAAAAAGAAGAAAGCTATTGCCACACCCATTAATCACCCAGGCACATTTATGGATAGCAATTGGTCATGGCGCATACCTTATTCATTGGAAGAATTAAAAAAATTACCAATTAATAAAGACATTAAATCAATGCATCAAAAAAGCGGTCGGAATTAATAGGAGATCATATGACTGAGAATCGTCGCGGGACTTTTAGAGTTAGTGAAATATGGGTTGTGCGTTGCAAGCCTGTGCAGCCAGATCCTAAAAGAGAGGTGTATGAACAAGAATTTGTTGGCGGCACGCTTGATCTCGCCGAAAAAGGCATGCTTATACGCTGTACGGAGTCCATTAAAATTGGCGAAATGTTGCAATTGGAATTCAAATTAAAAAAAGGTGGAGAGCTGCTCACGCAAATCGGTCAAGTCATACGTCATGACAAGGCCATGGAAAAGGGTATTTATTATATGGCAGTTGAATTTCCGTCTACAGATCCCAAAAATAAAGCCGCCTTCAAAGCATACTTAAGTACGAAGACCAAATAGAATGCAGCAACCTAACAAAAACAAAGGCCGGCGTTCATGTACCTAAACGCTGCATTGCTCATTCTAGGCTTTATTATTTTAGTTAAGGGTGCTGATATTTTGGTTGACGCTTCGGTTAGTATTGCTAGTCGCTTTGGTATTTCCGAATGGATTATTGGCATCACGATTATTAGTTTTGGTAGCTCTTTACCCGAGCTGGTTGTGAGTCTTTACGCTTCCGTGCATGGATCTGGCGGCGTGAGTTTGTCGAATGTATTTGGCAGTAATGCGGCTAATATATTTTTGGCCGCAGGTTTAACTTGTTTAATCATACCCATAAAAGCCCCAAAACATATTCTCAAATTTGATGTGCCGATATGCGTATCTACTACGTTAATTGTCGGCGGTTTGGCTGTATTGAATATGAATCAGGACTCAGCATGGGTTCTAAGCCGAGTGAGTGGTCTTATACTATTATGTTGTGGAATTTTGTATTTATTAATTTTATGTCGAATCCAAAAACAAAAACCTCACGAAACCCAAGTGAACGAATCTGACGCAAAGCCATTTTCTTCAAAAACGTGGCTGGGCATACTTATAGGCTTATTTGGCTTGGTCATTGGGCCAAAGTTAATTGTTGATTCAGCTGTGTATATCGCTAATGAGTTCAAGTTAAGCGAGTCATTTATTGCCTTTACGATTATCGCCATTGGAACTTCATTACCAGAAATTGTGGTCACTCTAAGGTCTGCTAAGAAAGGCAAGCCAACCATGGCTTTGGCTAATGTGATCGGGTCTAATATTATGAATGCCTGTTTTGTCTTAGGCTTGTCAGCTTTGAGCGCACCTTTGATTTTTGAATCAAGGATTGTGGCTGATTGGATGTTTGCTTCTTTTGCCAGTTTAACTTTAGCTTTGTTTTTGGTTTTGACACCAAAGAGCACATTGAGCCGCTTTCATGGGGTTCTGTTTATATCAACCTATATCTTGTATTTGGCTATAGCCGCCAAATAGGCGATAATATGGATAGTATTTGAAAAACCAAAATACAATCAATTTACTATTAACCAAGGGAATCTAATGAAAAAACAGCTTAACAATCACTTAGATAGATTACAAAATGAACTCATCACATTTTTAAAACAACATCATCCCGATACGCATGAGGAAAAGATCTATAAAGATCTTTTATTTAGCGTGGAATTGATTCGTGAGGGTAATTTTGATTTATATGAATTACGTTTATTGAGCGTGGCTTTTAAAGAATTGAGGCATGCATTTAAGATTTTTAAGAAATATCATGCTAGACCCAAAGTGGCTGTATTTGGATCTGCTAGAACACCCAGAGATCACCCCGATTATCTTCAAGCCGTCAAATTTGGCAAGTTGTTGGCGCGTAAGCGTTGGATGACCATCACGGGTGGGGCGAGTGGCATTATGGAAGCTGCCATCGTCGGTGCGGGTGCAAAGAATAGCTTTGGTTTGAATATAAGATTGCCATTTGAGCAGGATGCCAATACTGTTATTAAAGGCAGCGAAAAGTTAATGTTTTTTAAATATTTCTTCACGCGCAAATTAATGTTTCTCAAAGAGTCACAAGCGACAGTTTTGTTTCCAGGTGGATTTGGCACCTTTGACGAAGCTTTTGAATCACTGACACTAGTGCAAACCGGCAAAGCTAATCCAAGGCCCATTATCATGGTTGATCCCCCAGGGAGCTTGTATTGGAAGACGCTTACCTCGGCCTTGAAGAATTCAATGGAACATGAAGGCTGGATTTCTCCTGGTGACCTGGGTTTAATTTCGCATTATCAAGATCCTCAATTAGCTGTGGACGAAATCGTTAAATTTTATAGTAATTATGACTCAGCTCGTTTTTATAAGGATCAGTATATGCTTCGCCTTAGAAAGAGACCTACGACTGCAGCTATGAAACGAATTAATAAGGAATTTAAGGATGTGGTTAGCAAAGGTACGATTAAAATAGCGGGTTCGTCAGTCAAGGACGATAATAAAGGCAGTAAATACACACGTTTAATATTTCATTTTAATCGCTCGCATTATGCGCGCTTAAGAAAATTGATAGATACTTTGAATGATTTGTAATGTCTAAAGCCCACAATGTCTATAGCGTCCTTACCGTCGCATTCATATTAGCTAGTTTTGCATTCGCCGATAACGTATTGGCGGATTCTCGTGTAGATACGACGTATTATCCTAATGGAAGCATACAATGGGAGCGGCGTTATGTTGATGAATTGCAAGATGGTTTGAGCCGCAAATATTATGAGAATGGCAAGCTGCAGGGCGAGAGTGAATTTAGTAAAGGGGCTTTGCAAGGGCCTTTTAGAACTTATTACCCGCACGGGATACTTGAATCAGAATTATTTTATAACCAAGATCAAATTCATGGTGTGGGAAAGTTCTATTATGAGGACGGTACCATTCAGCGTATGGTGCATTTTAAAGATGGCGTTAGGCATGGCCAGGCCATTGATTATTACGCTAATGGGAATATAAAAGCTGAATGGATGTATCTTGACGACAAATTAAATGGCCAGATGAAAATGTTCTATGAAGCTGGAGGCGTTCGCGCCATCACGATGTTTCATGATGGGGAGCGGAATGGCCAAACACATATGTTTGATAATTTAGGCTCATTGATAGAAACACAGCAATATCGTCAAGGCAAGCGAATGCGTTAGGTATGTATGGACTTACAAATTGACTCCAATCCCAATTGCGAAGAAATAGGACATGTGGTTTTTAATACTGTAGATGATGCCAAGAGCATTGATGGATTAATCACTAACGGGCCTGATGGCGATCGTGTTTGTGATGTTATTGGAGTTGATTTGGATGGGCAGTTTATTGAGGCACAGGCTCAAAAAATTAATGATTCGGGAGAGGGTTTGGCTTATTTAATATCTGGTGGAGCTTGGGGTATTCGTTTGCGACCTAAAGAATTCGTTGCTGAGGATTGGGACTTATCTAACTCACATCAATGGGGTGAGGCTTTTAAAGTGTATGGAGCCGCAAAAGATATTTTATATAAATCCAAAATAGCTTAATTAATCAAAATGCATTCTAATTCATCTTCTAAATAATATGATCAAAACCTTAATTCACAAATTCCTCCCTTTTATTAAATATTGTGTCGTCGGCGTTTCGGGCACTATGATTGATGTCGGGTCTCTTTACGTATTAGTGGAGTATCTCAATGTACATTTAATCGCTGCGATCACGATTGCCTTTGTGCTTTCGGTTATTAATAATTTTACGTGGAATAAGCTGTGGACATTTAGAAATCAGTCCTCGAATTACAAAAAATTATTCATTAAATTTTGTATTGTTGCATGCGGGGGCTTGATACTAACAAATATTAGCATGTGCATATTGGTGACTGTTGCAAAGATTTGGTATATTTATGCTAAGTTAATCACTTCGGGATTTGTGCTAACTTGGAATTTTTTAGCCAATAAATATTGGACATTTAAGTTTAAAGAGAGGCGTTTAGTCGAAAAAGAACATTATAAATATGACTATACGATAATTATACCCGCCTATAATGAAGCTAAGCGTCTTCTGGCAACTGTCGAAAAAGTGGATCAGTACCGTGTCGATAGGGGGCTCAATGCCGAAATAATTGTAGTTGATGATGGGTCAACGGACAATACGCTTGAGATGGCTAATGTATTGGCCAAAAGTTTAAAAAACTTTAAGGTGGAGTCTTTAGGAAAAAATGGTGGCAAGGGACGGGCAGTTCGTAGAGGTGTCCATGCAGCAAACGGTCATTACATATTGTTCACGGATGCTGACAACTCAACTCCAATAGAAGAATTAGAATTACTTGATTTGACCATGAAGAACAATTCGGCCGATATAGTGATTGGTTCGCGTTATTTGAAAGACAGTAAATTAAAGATTCGACAGAATTGGCTCAGAGTGGCCATAGGCAGATTTGGTAATATTTTGATTCGCGCGTTTGTCATTGATGGCATCAAAGATTCTCAATGCGGATTTAAATTATTTAGACATACTGTTGCTCAAGATATATTCTCGATTAATAAAATTGACCGCTGGGGTTTTGATATCGAAGTCTTAGCTATTGCAAAGATGAAAAATTACCAAATCATTGAAGTGCCCGTCAGTTGGTATAATTCAGCTGATAGTCGCTTGAGGCCAATCCGTGATGCCATTGGAACCTTTTTAGAGCTAATCATGATCAAAGTTAATATATGGTGTGGCCGCTACGAAGACCATTGAGTTGAGCAGTTTCAGTCGTGGATTGCCACGGCCAAAAAACGGCCTCGCAACAACGGGGCGTTATACTACACCCGTCATCCTGAGGAGCGTAGCGACGTGAGCCTGCCTGCCGGCAGGCAGGGATCTCAAGGTTATTAGTACAACATGATTTTTTTTATGAAGATATAAATTGAAAATATGTGAATTGTTATTTTGAAATGAGGAGAAGCGAATGCTAAAAGATTATTTATTCACACCAATTGGGTTATTGGAAATTAAGACACGTGGACAGGAATTAATTGGTGTAAGCGTGGTGCGCAGTGGGGTGTTTGAAGAAAGCAGCGATGCGTTTATGATTAAGGTTAAGAAACAGATTATCGAGTTCTTTGATGGTAAACGTCAGGTATTTGATATGGCTGTGGCCGTAACGGGTACCGATTTTGAGCAAAAGGTTCGCAAGGCTTTATTAAAGGTTCCTTATGGCCAATCGGTGACATATGCCGAGCTAGCAGACTCGATTCAGCAGCCCACGGCGGTACGAGCAGCAGCCAGCGCCATTGCCTCAAATCCAATCGGGATTATCATACCTTGCCACCGCGTTATCCCTAAATCTAAGCCTCCAGGCCAATATGCTTGGGGTGCTAAAGCTAAGCAATTTTTACTAGATTTAGAGTCCAGTTCTAGTTGACCTTTAGGCGCGGTGGGGGTACTATATGCTCTCTTTTGCGGGACCTGGTCCTGTGAATGAATTTGCCGGATTGCCCCGGTAAACAATGTTAGTCAAGGAGGATGTATGAGTATTCGAGTTGGAACACAATTACCAGATTTTAAAGCTACGGCCTATTTTCCAGATGGAGAAATGAAGGAATTGAACTTTGCAGATTATAAAGGTAAATGGTCAGTTGTTTTCTTTTACCCCTTAGATTTTACTTTTGTTTGCCCCACAGAAATTCAAGCTTATAGCAAGCAAGCAGCTGAATTTTCTAAAGAAGGTGCAGAAATCATCGCTGTTAGTACAGACAGTGCTTTCACACATAAAGCTTGGGCTGAATCTAGCTTAGGTAAAGTTGATTTTCCCATCATCGGTGACACAAATCATGAAGTGAGCCGTTTATTTGGTGTTTTGATTGAAGAAAAAGGCATTGCTCTTCGCGGTACTTTTATCATCAATCCAGAAGGCGTCTTAATGAGCTCTGTAGTTAATGACTTAAGCGTTGGTCGCAGCGTTGATGAAACCTTTAGAACTCTCAAAGCTTTCCAAACAGGTGGATTAACACCATGTGAATGGAAACCAGGCCAAGAGACTCTTAAAGTCTAAGCAGCTAATTCAAGAATTATCAAAAACCCCAGATCAAGTAATTGATCTGGGGTTTTTTTTATGCATGTCATCCTGAGGCACTTGCCTGTCGGCAGACAGGGAGCCCCCAGAATTGCTTTTAACTCAAGCCTGAAGTTGATCTGACTTACGAATTAGCTCGCATTATTCTTATTGCTCCAAGAGTCCTGAGGGTATTTTTGCTATAAAATTGACCAAAAATTTATTAGTCAATGTAACGCTCAAATTCGCCACAGTTCTCTTTCGCTAAGAATAAAAGCTCGCTCATCCGTAAGTCAGACCAACTTCTCACTAGGGATATATGGGCTAATATAATATATTGAATAATCCCTTTCATATGTGTATACTATTAGTATGTGCAATATGTAATTAATAAATATGAAAAACATTGAATGGAATCAATTAAAAAATCAGAGATTAAAAAAGACACGCGGTGTTGGCTTTGAGGATATATTAAAAGCCGAGTGCATAGAAATTTTGAATCACCCTAAAAAAGATCATCAAAAAATACTAGTTTATGAGTATAAGGATTATATATGGGCGATACCTTGTGTGA
>JBLINS010000020.1:0-37660 GCA_047639455.1 Candidatus Omnitrophota bacterium | reverse complement strand
TGCCTAAGTTGCCTACGTCACTCACAATTAAGGAAGACATGACAGTAGATTCAAAAAAGATTGCTCTTGCAGCAGGATTTTCAGCAATGTTAACTATCTTGGTGACACCATTCACAGTTACGCTCTCGGTTAACTGACTTGTTGCTCCAACAAATGCACCTGCAGCTAATCCTCCAAGGAACCCTGACAGCTCCGGATCCACTCCAAGGGCTGATAGACCATAAGACACTCCTACAGACAAGCCTGTTGAAACAGCAAAACTAGCTAAATCTGCTGCAGCACCACCTAGCCCTATGGCAGTAAAAACTCCTTCAGCAAAACTATGCACATCCTGAAGTACACCTACGACACCACTAAACACATTTTGGATACTGTGGAATGCGCTTACAATACCACTAGCTGTATTAGCTTGATCAGCTACATTGACTGCCGTATTAGCTGCATCCGCAACCCCTACCGCTTCTGTGGCAGGATTAATTGGTCCAAGTACAATTCCTATACCCGCTGAAATTGCACTAGCCCAGTCTCCTTCAATAATACTAGCAAATAAAGCACCAACTCTAATGAGAGTAACAAATGGCAAAAGGGCTAAAGATGCCCCTCCTGTAAATGGCGCCAAGGCAATGGCTGCAATGTTCACTGCGAATGCCACTATATTCAACAAGCTGCCCCAGAATGCACCGCGGATGGACATGGTTTCATCCAGGGTTAAGATGCGGGCTTGGGATTGTCGTACTTCATTGTCAATCACATAGCTCTTAGGTTCACCAGCGTCGGTGATGACGGCTTGGGCACTGTCGCGATAGGTTAGAACATTGCCTTCCCACTCTCTTAGGAAGCCTTCTTTAGTGATGGTTAGGACTTCGTTTTCTTTATCTTTGCCTATGCCTGGATCGATATAGGTGATTGTGTCTGCTGTGATATCAGTAATAATTACGTAGTGATTGCCTGATATGTGTGCAATAACTCTAGAGTCATCACTAGAGCTGGTAGATTGAATGGTTTGATCAACGGGCGATGTCTGATTAATTGCTAAGGCTATTTGGCTAATTGCCTTAGCTCTTTCGCTAGAGCTAAAACGGATACTTGAATCAAGTTCAACCTGTATGAATTCCCCGCCTAAGTCGGAGGAATAAATTCCTTGTTTATTAGTGTGACCTGCTAGGGCCGCAGGTTCTATTAGTTTAGAGGGACGTTGTTGCTTTATTGCTTTACTTGGGTGTTCTGGTCAATTTGCAAGACCAGGTTTCTTCGAGTAAAGCAATAAAGCAACAACGTCCCTCTTCACAACGTCCCTCTTCATATTTCCATAATAGATCTAGACGCCACCAGTACCTAGGGAACATAAGTCCCGAGGCGTTTGAGGCAAAAAACCAAAGTGTCCGTCAAACCGAAGCAATTCCACACTACCCTTTCGAGTGTCCATTAAATCGGGGGGAGTTCAGCTTGACCCCATTACCGTCCAAAAATACTAAAAAATTCACATATATTGATGATTTATATAATTATATTGCTTAGTATTCAAATATTTAATATTTTTATTAAGGCATGCCTACAAAAGTCATAATGAGTTGAATCTTGACAATTATTTGAAAGAACCTATATACTGGTCTCTATTTCTATTTCAATAATAAGGAAAAGCAAATGATCCCCACTTCTAACTCGGTCAAAAACCTCATGCTTAAAAATGTGGTCAAAGTAAGTGCTAATACCAGCGTTAGTGAAGCCATTAGCCACATGATCAAAAACAGCATTGGCGCCATTATGATTACGGATCAAAATATACCTATTGGCATTTATACAGAGAGGGACTTTTTATACAAACATAATTATCTGCTAAAACATGGATTTGATACTCAAATAAAAGATATTATGACCAAAAATCCCACCCATGTTGAAGAAAACCATTCTTATCTAGACGCATTAGGCATAATGCGCAAATTAAAAATTCGCCATTTACCCGTGGTCAAGGGTGGTGTGCTTGTGGGTATAGTGGGTTTAAGAGATTTGCTGGAACATTATGAAAAAAATCTAAAAGAAGAAATTCGCACCAAAGACGAAGTTCTTCAAGAACTAGGGCAAACCTATCAAGCCTTAAATGAATTTAAATCCAGACTATCCCATGCAAGCAAAATGGTTTCTATGGGTGAGTTGGGCGCAGGTGTTGCCCATGAAATGAATCAGCCCTTAATGGGAATCAATGCCCAACTCATTATTATGGAAGACAATGCAGTCATTCAGGCAGATATTGGGTTAAAAAATAAAGTTGCCTTCATACGTAATCAATTCAAACGCTTGTCTTCAATTGTGCAGAGGTTAACGAGTTATTCAAAAAAACGACTAGAAACCAAAATGATGGTGAATTCCAGCGCACCCATTCAAGACTCAATCTATCTATTCCAACAACAATTAAAAGATCACAATATAGCGTTACAAACAGACTTGGAAGAAAATATCTCCATTTTAATGGATAGTTTTCAAATCCAGGATGTTGTTCTAAACTTTTTGGTGAATTCAAGAGATGCAATTGATGCTAAATTCAATCAAGAACCAGGTGGTCGTATATGTGTTTTTTCTACAAAAATTGATAATGCCAATGCCTTGCTCGTAGCTATTATTGATAATGGCATAGCCATTCCAGAAAATGCTAAAGAGAAGCTATTCAATGCTTTTTTTACCACTAAAGATGCAGACAAAGGCACGGGGCTCGGTTTGTCAGTCTCGCTCAATATTATGCTCAATCATGGAGGGCTTATGCATTTTGCAGAGCATAATAATTGCAAAGTCTTTTATTATGCGCTACCGCTCCACCCTGACAAAGAAAGTAAGTTAGCCAAAAATTCAGACGTATTAATTAAAGATGTGCTGCTGCAGAAACTAGATGCATTTAGCCAGGCTGTTTAAATACAAAGTCTCCGCAATAGGTTTTTAGCCGATAAAATTCCTGCTTCAACTTATTAAGCTGTTTAAAACCTTCTTTTAAATCCCCAGCTTCGCCCAATTGTTCCAAAACATATGCGGCTTTAGATAAATCTTCGGCAAAAATATTAGCCGATTCACCCTTGATAGTGTGTGACTCCCTGAACACAACTTCTAAATTTTCTTCAAAGAGCGCATTCTCTATTTGAATAATGCGTTTGGGTATAATATCAAATAAATCTTGAAGCATATCTTCTAGCATTGATTGATCGTGATCAAATTCATCCAATGCTATTTTTAAATCCATGGGTGGGCGCACAGCCCCATCTCTATTTAAAGGGTAACTCTTGTCAGCAACTGCAATTAAATTACCTAAAAGACGCTTGTTCTCTTGTTTGTTCACCACCCATGCTTCAACAATACCCAGTAATTCATTTTTTCTAACAGGTTTGGTTATATGCGAATCTATTCCAGCTTCCTTAAAGAGATTCAAATCTTTTAGCATACCATGTGCCGTCATAGCGATAATAGGAGTTACTATAGCTCCGGTCTCTTTTTCTATACGGCGCATCATTTTTGAAGACTCAACACCATCAATATTTGGCATAGTGATATCTGTTATGATTAAATCATAAGATTTTGTCTTAAAGAGATTAACAGCAATCTGCCCATCAGAAGCTTCATCTACGGTATACCCTGATTTACGCAAATGATGGCAAGCCACGCGTCGATTGGCAGCTGAATCCTCAGCAACTAAAATATGTACATTTTTATTTTCTATTTCACTAATATTGTGCTGTGTTATTAAAGGTGCTATTTCATCAGGGTTCAATTCAGGGTTCAATACATAACGTAGAGTATCAATTAACAAACCACGCTTGACAGGCTTCACTAGATACGCATTAATACCCAATTCCTTGCACTTATTGGCATCCCCACGATTTCCCAATTGACTCAGCAGAACAATGCGCAAATCCCCAAAATTCTCATCTTGACGAATTTCTTGAGTTAACTCAAACACACTCTTATCACCAATGGGATCTGTCGAAATAATCACATCGAAGGGCTTTGAGGCATCATTGTGCTCATGCAGAATTTGGATAGCATTATTATAGCTATGAGAAAAAGTTGTTTCACAATTTTCGGATGATAAATACTTACCCAATATTTCGCAATTATTTTTATCCGCATCAATAATTAAAATACTCAAACCATTGAGCCTCTCTAATGGCTTCGGCTTGGTTGATAGAGCATCATAATCTTTCATAAAATCAATCACAAATCCAAATTCACTACCTTTGCCTTCCACACTTGTTAAAGTGAATTCACCACCCATAAGTTCTACTAAAGATTTTGATATCGCCAAACCAAGCCCAGCTCCACCATGTTTTTGAATAGCTCCAGGATTCACTTGTTCAAATTTTTCAAAAACACGGTCCATGCTGCCTTTCGGTATTCCAATGCCTGTATCTTTACAAGAAAATTGAATAGTCATAGTTTCATCAGTTTCACTCGCTACAGCCACACTCAAAGTAATATCACCCTTATGAGTGAATTTGATTGCATTGGAGGCTAAATTAGTGATGATTTGTTTAAGTCTGCCCGGATCGCCCTTAATCATGGTGCTAATTTTGTCATCCACATAACAATTAAAATTAAGGTCTTTTTTGGATGCTGAATAAAAGAGAGAGTCAACTGTATTCTCTATAGCCAAACGAAGATCAAAAGACATAATGTCTAATTCGAGTTTAGATTCTTCAATCTTAGACAAATCAAGCACTTCATTCATAATCACCAATAATTGCTCTGTGTCTGAACTAATGGCATTTAAATATTGACGCTGCTCGGATGTTTTGACGATTTCGGTTAGAATTTCGGTCATACCCACAATGGTGCTTAGTGAATTACGCGCTTCATGACTTAAATGAGCCAAAAAATCACTTGTAGCCTCACTGGATATGCGATGCTTTTTACGTTCTATTGAATAGCGTATAGACCTCAGCAAAGAAGAATCATCAAAATTTCCTTTAACCAAATAGTCTTCAGCGCCTCCAGACAAAACATCTGCGGCAAATTGTTCAGAATCAATGCTTGTGATAGCAATAATCGGCATATGTGGCGCTGCGTCAAAAACCGTTTTTACCGTGTTTATACCAATGCTATCAGGCAAATAAATATCTAACAAAATCACATCGTATTCTTTACTTCCAATTGCATCCAGCGCCATTGATAAAGAGTTAGCACGATCCACATCAAATTTAAATGTCGCAGAGGTATTTAATAATGCTTTTAAAAATGAGGCGGAATCTGAATAATCATTGACAATCAATGTTCTTACAAGCTGCAAGGTAGTTGGAGAATCCTCTTCCACATGGTCCGCTTCTTCATGAATGCGAGCCGTTTCTTCAATCAAAGCCTGCACGCGCGTACCAATTTTTTTATCTGATACCAAGGCGTCTAATAAACCTTGTTTTTCGGACACCATCAATGTCATTTTCTTTTGCATTTCATGCGTTTTTTTCTTCAGTTTATAATTTTCTATAGCATGTAACAGAGGCATGACCACATGCTCTCGCTCGGTCACGGGCTTAAGAATGAAATCAAAAGCGCCTTCTTTTAAGGCGGACTGACAATCTTTGATGGTTCCATATCCTGTTAAAAAAATAAGCGGAACGCGTAACTCTCTTTTGTTTATAAAGGTAAGCACATCATGGCCTGATTTACCTGGAAGTTTGATATCGCATAAAATAGCTTCTATATCGTCATTCTCATCTATAACCCGAACAGCATTTTCATAGCTATCAGCCGTAATAATTTCAAAGCCTACATCAGAAAGAAGTGCCTCCAATGAAGCGAGCACCGACTCTTCATCATCAATCACTAAAATAACGTCTTTAATCGATTTAGCCATTATAGAAATATATGTCCTTTCATCATTTTAGAATATCAATATCCAAATTATCACCCAGATCTAACATCATTTCGTCATTAACATATTGCACGTATTTAATTTTATCCAAATCTTCGCTTTTACTTACAAAAGTTATTTTTCTAACCACCTTGACGACATATTCAATTTGCTTAATCATCTTTTCTAAATTGACGTATTCTGCATCCGACAATTCTCGCTCTTTCTTTTTGTTCTCAACCAACATCTTCCAATTAGGTAAAGCAAATAAAGCATTATTAATATTGTGATTCAAGGTCACTATCATGGCAGATACAGCTAATTGTTTATCTTTTAGACTTAAGTCTTTTTCCATTTGTTTGATATTCATATGCGCCCGAATTCTAGCCAACACCTCTGCGCGTCTAAATGGCTTAGTAACATAATCCGTGCCGCCCACCTCAAAAGCCTTTACTTTATCTTCGGTATTTTCGAGAGCTGTAATAAAGATAATGGGGATGAGTGCAAAATCGGCTTCAGACTTAATTTTTGCGCACAATTCAAAGCCATCCATTTCGGGCATGACAATATCTAAGAGAATAATATCCACAGCATTTTCTTCTAACACCCCCAAAGCCTCAGTGCCTGACTCAGCCTCTAGAATATTAAAATCATCTTTATTGAATATTTGAACTAAACGCTGCCTACTCATCAAATCATCATCAATTATTAATAATGTATTCATTAACACGTCTCTTCCTGAATGCAAAACATCGACACAAACAACTTCACTAATCAAATTTTATTCTATTAACTTTATTAATCGTAATACTGCACTCATATCTTAATTACATTATATTTTATCTAAAGTCAATAGAAACTCTAAATTTTATGTATTTTTATAAAAAAGTAATTACTTATATACTATACCCATCTATCCAAAACTCAATACTTTTTCATCACCACTAGCCCTTTTTCTAGGTTTTGCCGGTTTTTTATTTTCTTCTTTTATTTACGGGACCAGACTAGATTCAAGAATTTAACGCAACACTTTGATATGCTTCACATATCATAGGAGATTGTGCGATGTTGCGAAAACAGAAGTATTACAGATTAAGCTTTGCTGAGCGTGAGGAAATTAGTCGAAATTTGGTATGTGGGGTAACAATTAGCGATATTGCTAGGGGTCTGAAGAGGAATAAAAGCACTATTAGTCGGGAGATCAATAAAGCCGGTATGTTTAGAGGGACGTACTTGCTCTTAAATCCACCACCAATGCTTACTCTTCTATCTTTCATTACATATCTCGTATAAAACTACCAGCTCATTTATAAACAAATGTCTTCGCCTCATTCAGTATTTGGGGGGATAGTTAGCTTGGGGGATGATAATTGTAGCTTTTGGAAATCTGTGCCGGTGGGGTTTTGGAAGATGCGTAGGTCGAACTCGGGGATGGCCGCTAATACGTGATCAAAAATATCAGCTTGTATGGCCTCATAGTTAGCCCAAACTTGATCATTGCTAAAAACATATATTTCGATTGGCAAACCATGCTCTGCGGGCGTCAGATGCCTCACTATAAAGGTCATCTCTTGATTGATTTTGGGGTGCTTGCGTAAATAATTCACGATATAGGCGCGAAACGTTCCGATATTTGTCAAACGCCGACCATTAATCAACTCATCCGTATCTATATTTTTAACTTTGTTAAAATCAGTAATCTCCTTTGTCTTTTCATTAAGATAGTCTTTCAAAAAATCAAACTTTTCAAACTTCTTCAAAAGCTCCGCGTCAACAAATTGAATCGAATTCATATCGATATTAAACGAGCGTTTAATTCTCCGCCCTCCGGACTCCTGCATGCCCCTCCAATTTTTAAACGAATCTGAAATCAAAGCATATGTTGGAATTGTCGTGATTGTTTTATCCCAATTCTCTACCATGACAGTCGTTAATGTCATATCAACAACATCACCATCAGCGCCATACTTAGGCATTTCGATCCAATCACCGCGTGCCACCATATTATTAGCCGTCAATTGAATGCCGGCCACGAGTCCCAAAATCATATCCTTAAAAATTAACAAAATGACAGCTGTTAAACCGCCAAAGATACTTAAGAACCCCCATGGAGATTTATTCATTAAAATGGAGATGATGAACAGGGCTGTTAAAAAGTATGCCAGTATTCTGACGGCCTGGAGATATCCCTTTATTGGTCTTTTGCGCGATAACTCAAAGCGCTGGTAGATCTCTAAGGCTGTATCTAAAAGCGTACCAAACACCCAACAACCAACCACAACCATATAGACATTAGCCAAACGCCTAATCACCTCGATAATATCCGGAGATGCCTTAAGCCACACGGGTGCTAAAAAATAAATTATAAATGCGGGTGCAAAGTGAGAAACGTTCTTAAAAACTTGTTTCTTAACAAAAATGTCATCCCAATCATTTTTAGTGCCACGAACAACAGCTCTCGCAAAACGTAATATAAAATTCTTCGAAACAATATTAACAACCCAACACAGAATCAATAACATAATGATTTTAATTATTATGATCGTCGTTCCCAGATATTGCTCAGAAAAACCTATTTGGCTCAGCAAATTTTGCAACATATTAAAGCGCCCCTTTTTTTTCCTACCTCTTCATCAGACTTTGCAGAACCAGGCAGCTAAAGGACTGGTTGTTTCAGAGTAAATTAAGAGGGATGTAACTTTATTGCTTTACATGGTAACTAAAGGGTTATTATAGCGTGGTTGGTGGGGTTTGGTTTGGTTTTTTTGGTGGGGGATTAATTAATGCGGTTGAGCCTTAGGTTACCCGTCCCCGAGGGACCTGGTCCCGTCTAGTCCCGTCTACCGTCTACATTATCGCTTATATGTACAACTTTTATAGTTTGTATGTATGTCAATCTTTTCCATTAGCATGCCAGATCGAACCCAAATATATTCTCTATTGTCATCCCATGACATCCAATCAAATCCATTTTTATCTGGATCATATTTGGTGGCTCCCTCCCAGCCAGTCCACCCTACTTCATTTTCACTATTCAAATAACGTCGATGGCGAATAATATTTCTTTCAACAGAAAATTCGACACTTACGGGACCAGAGCCAACGTCATGATAAGTACAACGTTCCTTCCATATGCCAGGAATAACCGCTAACAGACGATCCGATGCCTCTTTTTGATGACGCTCTCGATTTTCACGATCATCTTCGGATTTTTGTTGGGAAGCTAATTCTTCTTTATATTTTAATTTCACAATTCTTTTTTTAATATCTTCTGTTTCTGATAAATCGGGTGCGGCCCATAAATATCTCTCAAAATTTATCGCGGCTTTATGATACAGTTCGCTTTTTTCGTAGACAATGCTTAGGTTGTAATAAGCTGTAGCGGCCCAGGGAGCTAATTGCAATGCCTTTTTATATCTGTCGATTGCTTTTAGAAATCCATCTTTATCCCGGGCCATTTCTACAGCGGCTTCTCCTTGGAACAAATATTCTTCAGCTTTGGTGGGTAGCGCTGGCTTGGGATCCAGTTGAAGATAAGCTTCTATGGTTTCTTTGATCAATATATTGTGATCTTCAGATCCAAAATCAACATTGCTAAACTTGTCTAAACTAGAGTTGAATTCTTCTCTGGAATTCTGAGCATAGCTCGTTGAGGTCAATGTCAAAATCAAAAGCAACAGAATACAGTATGCATTTTTCACAAATAATTCCCCTTTTATAAATTAATATATTTATGCAGAACAAACATTATAGCGTACTAATAATTATCAAGCTTCGTAAGTGTTGTCTTAATATCTTGTTCACCCCAGCCATTAGCCCGATTACCAGTGGCTCCGTTTGGAAATCGATGTGTGTATTGTATAAACATGCGCGGCCCACGCGCTTCAACGTGTCCATGAAGATCCAAGTACCAGACGTCTCCATTGATATAAAAAGTTTGGTCAATACGAGCTGACCCTTCAATAATTCCATCACTATCAATTTGAAATTCAAAGGTATTTGGAATAATAGCGTCGTAATTTGGCGCATAAATACTCATGCGGTATTTATCTCGTTCTTTTTTTAAGCTGTAGATTTGAGCAAATTTAGCATCTCGATCCTTCCCTTCTTCAATCCATTCTCCGGTTAGGTCCTCGAGAACATTCTGAAAGCCTTCTTCTTGCAAGCGAGCAAGTTTTTCAAATGGCGATTCTTTTTTTTCTTCCAATTTGTATTCAAGCTTAAATATTATTTTTTGAACGACATCTAGATCAGGGGAATCAGGAGCCGCTTGCATGTAGAAGTTTAAGCTCTTAAGCGCTTCCGAGTGTTGACCGGCCTTATTTTGTACGATTCCCAGATTGTAATAGGTATCAGACAACCATGGAGCAGCATCAACAGCTGTCTGCAGTTCTTCAACCGCTTTTAAGAATCCCTGCTCATTATTTGCGCTTTCAAGAGCGGCTTCTCCCCTAGCCATAAATCGTTTGGCTTCCATTGGCACCGCAGGACTTGGATCAAGCTTGAGTCCAAGGGCAATCACTTTTTTTCTTAATTCATTGTTCGAAGAATCAACTTTTAAACCTTCAACAGCTTCTTGAAATTCTTCTCGAGCCGAGGCTTGAACATTGCCTTGGATAGTAAATAATAAACAGGCAACTAAAACTAAGGCGAATATGTTTTTCATCGTAAGTCCTCTTTTTTTAATAGGAGTTGGCATTTCATTGTATTTGATACATATCAATAATAATAATAATTATTATTATTATTATTATTTTTTGTTAAATTCATTTAACAGCTCTTTGGCTTCATTTGGAGCTGCTTCAATTTTGTAAAACAGTTGTTTATTATTTGTGAGTTTTTTTAGAGCCTGTGCTCTTTTGCGCATAATAGATTCTATTTTATTTGCGGCTTCAGCCTCCGCTTTTTGAGCTTTTTCAAGGGCGGCTATGGCTAAGGCAAGGGCAGTGGGCTCATTAGAATCTATTGTTTTTTTACTTGTTACAGATTTCAAGTCGTTTGCACCTAAGCCTCTATTGGGCCGCACATCCTTTTGATTTTTTATTTGCTTAATCTTCTTCTCTAAAACATCAACTTCAATGTGATTTGTGCGTTTTACTTTTGCATATTTATTCAATTCAAGGTTTGCATGTTCAATATTTTGAACTTGTTCTTGAGTGCTCTTATGAAGAGCCTTATAAAATAATACAAGCGGTGCTGAATCGCTCAATTCAATTTGACCGTACGGCTTGCTTGGACTCTTAGTTTCAGGGCATTGCACTCTTAAGGCTTCTCCAACTAAGGACTTAATTGCCTGCTCTCCTAAAAATTTAACTTCCTCAATATCGATAGGGCTGCCATCCTCTGGCATTGCAGCTTTCATTGCTGAAGCAGAAATTGATGCTCCACAGCCAAGCTGTTTCCATACTTTTTCTGATATCTGTGTCGAGTTCTTCGCACTGGCTGTAGGCAGGCTTTTGAGCTTAAAGACGCTTTCTTCTTTCCAATTGCTTTTAAGTTTAAATTGAGAACCAACTCCTGTTTTGAAAGAAAGTGATTCTCCGGCAATGCCTTTTAGATGACCCAGGGCTTGACTTTTATTTTCTTCAAAAATACGTTGAGTCTGTTCTTCAAGCCCGATTTGTTTTTGCTTTTTTTCTTCGTCTAACCATTTTTGTTTTGTGGCGCGCCTTATTCTTTTGGCTTGAATTTTACGCGCTCCTTCATCGCGACCGCGTCCCTCTCGTTCTAAATCTCTGCTACTTGATGGAGGCTGATAATGGCCTCCTGTTGATATTGCTGAGCTAGAGCGTTGGCCAGTGGCTCCGACACATCCCACCCCAGCACTGTAATCAACGGTTCCTCCCATACAGGCGCACCAGGTTGCATAGCCACTCGAATCCAATCTTGGATCAGGAACATCTCCACAAGCAAAAGATATGTTAATAGAGAAAAGAAGTGTGCTCAATATAGAACTAGTAATGAACGTTATTTTGTGAGCCGGGTAATTTTTACGAATGCTCATTTATGGCTATCTACTTCCAGAGATTCTCTAAATATATGTTTAAAAATTTGATCATATTCTTGTGTCATTTTTTCTTGTATTTCTTGTGTATTTCTTTCTTCATCCAGCTTTTTTTGAAAATGATCAAATGCATTAAGGCCTTCTATATAAGCTATTGTTTCGTTGATCACTTTAAGGAGTTTGGGTTCTTTCACTTTGATTGTTTTCTTTTTAAGATATTGAAGGCTTTTTTCATAATCCCCTTGACCAAATTCTAATGCATCGAGGAGCTCTTTGGTATGGGGATTTGTCTTAATAGGAGGATTCTTTTGATCTCTTTTATAATAGATATACCCGAGAGCCTTTTGTGTTTCTTGATTTTCTGGATCAGACTTAAGTGAATCTTTCATAAAATCGGCTGCTTTACCGTAATCGCCCATATTAAAAGCTGAGATAGCCATTTGGGATAAAATAATGGGCTTAAAAAATTCCTGTTCAGATTGAGTGATTTTTTTAAGTGTCGTTTCAGCTAGATCAATAGCCGTCTGGGCTATGGCGGCCGCCTTTATATTATTTTGTTTATTGGCTGCCCTTAAAGCAAATCTTCCCATACCTAGAGCCTCGTAGGCTTGAATTCTTTCATCAGAATAAATCTTTCGCATTAATTCATTATCGCTTTCTCCCATTCCCGCTAAATAGGCGACATATTGGGTCCAGAAAGTGTCTGTTGAATAATCTTTTTTCTCTTCTGCATAACTGGAATTTATGGAGGAGCAAAGAAAACACATCAGCACAGCCGATATACTTATTTTTTTAATTAATATCATCATAGATCTCATTCATAAAGGGATCGTTGTACCTTTCTAAGTGTCCACTTTATTGGGGGAAGTCCAACCTGACATCTTCACAGCTGCAGCAACTTTCTGTCGCCCGATCTTTTCGACTAATTCATAGGAAATGCGACCCGCCTCAAGATCCTTAAGTAACTTTTCCTCAACGCTTTGTGCGCCACAGCTAGCTAATAAAAGAATTGGCAATAGGCCTGTGAATACTCCGCTTAAAATCTTACTTTTTGACATCATAATCATCTATTAATTGTATCGCATTCAAGCAAAAAACCCACCACAGATTGTGATGAGTTTAAACAACTCCCCGTGATCGACTTGCGCGAGGAGTGAAAAGGGACGTCCTTTTTTGTTTACGGGAACCAGGTCCTTTAGAGGAGGTCTTCCAGGTTGAATGTAGCCGAATATAGAGAAGATATGGATGACCAGCTCCTACCAGTTCGAGGGTTGGTTACCTCATAAGCATTCCGAGTTATCATATAGTTGCTAAAAACAACCGGAATAATATAGAGGGACGTTGTTGCTTTATTGCTTTACTCGAGATGCTTAATGAAAACTTGGGGGATCTTGGCTATCGCTGAGGTTAAGCGGCCGGGGAATTGCGGTGAGAATGAAAGCTAGGGTGATCTACCATGTCCTAGGGATTCGTTTATTCATTAGTAAAGCAATAAAACAACAACGTCCCTCTTCAAAACAACAACGTCACTCTTCACTCTTCACTTTTATGGCATGTGTGAATCGCGCTAATTAGATCAAGGAACAAGGCATCAACTTCCCTCATTACAGCCCCACAGTGCGGTGGGTGGGCTATAATCTGGCCAAATGGACGGTGATTATTCTCATGATTTCATCCAGCGGAATCTGTCCTTGATAGTACAAAGCGGCTGTGCTCTTATATTCGCTTTCGAATTGCGATCTTGTTTTGGGATTACTCATCCGAAACGCCTCCTGAGCCGTGATTGCTACGTCTTTATCTACCGCTGAAAATCGACGATTTTTATGTGCCAAATACTCCGGCGTGGTTATAAATTCTAGAACTTCAGAATTACCCAAAAGGCACGCAATGTCATAGTAATGGCGTATAAAATTCGGAGACAACTCACCCGTTTTTTCGAATTTTCTAAATTTAGCCAAAATCGCCTGCAATTTCTCAACGAATGTATAGCCGGGATGATAACACTTTACCCCATCTGCTCTATTATTGATCACATCTATGCCTTTTGCTAAAGCAAAATCATACGCCCATGAACTAATGACTAGAGGACGATTCGGCGTCACATTGTCAAACCCAACTTCTAGCAGTATTCCATCTTTTATTCCTTTCATCTCCGCAGCCCCACCTTTATAAAAAAGCCGAATTCCTCCGCTCATATATGTTTCATTATCAAAGATGGTATCGCGAGTCACTTCTAAAATTCCGTCAATATGGATGTTTTTGGTGAGCCAATCGTAATATATTTTGCGGGTTTGGCGGTCTCTTGGTTTTGTGTGATTTTTTCCGGTTTTCACCACCTGATCTACAGGTGGCTCGATGCGAATATCAATATCTTCTGAAAAACGATGAATCACCCCATAACCCTTAGAAAGAGAAGTTCCGCCTTTTAGCTCAAAATCAAAGCCATTTTTTTTTAGACTATGCAGCACATGCATAACCCAATAGTCTTTTTCTATCAAACTGTGGTCGATATTTTCTTCACGTTCAACAGCTCGCAGCAGCTCTTTAAATTCAGGGTGGTTATGAAGGTAGTTGGGCATGCACTAGAGACTTTTTAGATATCCATTGATTGAACAATGCTTTCGTTCTTTCGCCAGCATAAGCATTAAACATTTTTTTTGCCTGTAATTCGGTCATCCGCAAGACTTTTTCTTTGACGTTTTTTAAAACATATCCTCTGTCTTCGGCTAAATCATGTAAATTATTCATTAAGTCAACGAGCAAGAACTCTTCTGAAAGTTTTTTGGGAAACTTGTGTTTTAAATGAAAATAAAACTCTTTTCCACCGAGTGTAAACCGACCATGTCGCTTGTGATTATAAACAACACTCTTATTGTAAAGTTGCGTAGTTCCCACGCCCAACGAGTTATAGTGATTGGGGCTGGCTAAAAGAAAATCATCACTTTTCAGAAACGCCCTAACTAACACCCCATCCTCCGGCGGTATATTTCCAAATGACGCTTTTGCCGGACAAGAGTACATACCCTGAGCCAGTTTACATAAGGATTCGTCTTCAACAAGCAACTTCAAGTGCCTATCTACAGAATTAGACCACCGCTCAAGCTCGCTTCTACGATAAACCCGCCCTGGTTTTAAATGTTTTTTTAAGTTAACTAGTGTTTTCATATATGCACCCCTATATACGAGTATAGTGATTTATCCCATAAATACAAGAAATTTAATTTAAAATTCATTCACTTTGCCAACAAATAAGACATAAACTCAAACTTTGAACGCATTATTAAGATTGCAAGTATCAATATAACTATATGAAATTAATATACTTATGTTTTTTTATCGCAACAAGACCAAGTCTCTGCGGGCCGTAATCGGGTGACCCGATTGTGAGATAGCCAGGGTTTGGCGGACACCAAAAATAAGGGATTGGACCCCTTATTTAATAGTTAATCTATATGAGGAAGATTAAGGATGGTTCTTAGTCTATCCGACACCTGTTTCATAACTCTAATAGAAACTATGCCCTCAAACTTTCTCAAGCTTGATTTAGAAATAGTTCTTATCTGATCGCATAGAATAAAACTACCTTTCTTCTTGTTACCAGATGGTATTTTTACGTGCATAGGGATGCTTCTATCTGTATGCGTAATCGGTGTCACAATCAATAAATCTGCTGGCCCGTGATTGAATTGATTTATTGATACAATTAAACATGGTCTATCGCCAGCTTGTTCACGGCCTTCGGTGGGATTTAGATTAACCCACCAAACTTCACCTCTCGATGGGTTCTTCACCTATCTAGCCCAAACCGTCTAATAACGTACTCTCCCAAAGAGAGTTTTCATCATCGTACTTCTTTGACTTCTTAGCCTTAGCATATGCCTCGTTACATCTATCCATGAAGATAGAAGTGTTTAGCATTTCGACCGACTTACAGAGAGCCTTGGTTATGGTCGTGCCCTCAAGCTTAGCTATTTTCTTCAATGTCTTATGCGTTTCTAGATTTACCTTCACCTGCTGAGTAGCTATCATAATGTACCCCTTTCGTATACTTTTAAGTATACCTATAGGTATACTTAAAGTCAAGATTTTGAAAAGAAGTCAGGTCGTCCGATGGCAAATTACAAACCTACTCTCCCTGTATTGTTTAAGTTTATTATACGCTGGGGGGAGTATTTGGGGAATTCGCAGGGGATCATTCTACCCTTTTAGGCGTCCACTTTATCGGGAGAGGTCCAACCTGGCTCCTTCACACCTTCATATTTTGAGGTGATCATAACGGGTATCATAGCGTTGTTGTTGGGGTGAGTGTAGGTGTTTGCGGGCCTTTTTACATATAACGCTGTATTTGATCAAAAGAAATTGATGGGTTCACCAGGGGTTAATCGGGCTAGTTTATCTTCTGGGAAGACTGACCAATCTTTGGTGCTGGGGTCAGGAATGCTAGAAGCGACAATAGTGGTTGAGTTATCCTCGTGATAAAAAAGTGTATTACCCTTTCTAAATACCCATAAGGAATTCCCATCACTTAAGAAAAAATTGAGCTTACGTTTTTTATTGGGAATAACTTGATAAAGTGCAGCTAAGGCTTTGGTCAAACCAATCTCAACTTGCATATCATTAGCTTCAATATGTTTTAAAAGAAAAATAAAATAAAGCTCTGAATCAATCCAAGATTGAGGTGCATTATCTGTACAAGTATTAGGGGAGTTACTGGATAAAAAGTCTTCTTGAATCAAATCAATTAGAATTTGTTTCTTCATTCCACCGTTGTGTCCAAATATCCAATGCTTATCTGCAAATTGTCTTTCAAATGGATGTGGATTAGGAACGCCTTCAACACAACCAGATGATGCACGCCTTAAATGACTAAACTGAATATTAGCTGAATGGGCTGAGTTGGCATGAACAGCCTTATCAAAATCGTCCTCTTCCTTAGAAGAACCACTACTACGTGTAATCACAGCCTTACCATCTGCGTAATACCCCACCGACCACCCATCTTCGTAGGTAGCCCCCAATTCTTTAAGCGAATCACTATCTTCGATTAATTGCTTCGCCACCAAGGCTTTGGGCGTATCCTCGCCTACAGCACACCAGAATCTACAAGCAAAAACATCAACGCATAGAAAGATTAGTAAGAATGAAGTGAATAGAGCTTTGAACATCATGTGTATTAGTTTATATCAGACAGTGCTCAGTAGGAATATTATAAATTATGACTTAGTCCTTCGCCTGGCTTAGTGAGAATTGGGCTATAGGGAGGTGAGTAGATCCTGTGGGGTTGAGATGGCTTTGGTAGAGGGTGATTTTGGGGACGAATTTTTCGGTAGTTTTGAATTTAGGTGTGGGATTTTTCCAGGTGAATTCTTTCCCTCTAGGAACTCTACCTATGGTTGCGTGGGCCTTGTAATCTCTTTGACAAATTTTAAAGTTGATTACTTCTAGTTTGGACGTTAGCTCTCTTTGTCTAAGCGCTAGAGCTTCTTGAGTTTTTTGAGACACGCCTAGCCAAATCACGTAGGGGTTCTCAAAGTCTGGGAAACATCCGAATCCTTCAAGCGTAATAGAGATGGCTGACCAGGCTTCGCAAGCAGTTAAGACAGCCCTGATCTCTTGAAGTCTTTCGGGATCCACTTCGCCAAAGAAGTGTAAGGTTATGTGGAGGTTTTTCCAATTCGTCCATCGAAGATCAGGATATATAGGTTTAAAAAACCGCTCTAATTTTAGGATTTCTTCACTAAAGGCTTCAAATAAGGGTACGCCAATATACAATCTCATTTACGGAATCCGGCCCCTTGAGTAGTAATTAGCTGTGTCACTATTTGAGTCCTTTTCTCCACCGCCGTAGTGCTACGATAGACCAAATTGCCTCTACCACACCAAACGGCCATGCCCCTTGAAGAAATCCGTAAATTGACCCCAATAAGCAAGCTACCGCAAACCCCAAAACAAACCATGGGCTACGGTCTTCCAGGGTATAGCAAACCAGCATTGCTGTGACTGAGAATAATCCAAAAACTGTTAATAAGTCCATGAAGACGCTTCCCCCATTAAATTAGTTTACTTGTTATATACCCATATCATATGAAGGGCCTAGCTAATCCCGCCATCTTAATTTATGGATTGGATTTTGACCATGCTAGGATTCGGTTGTTGGATGGCATGGGGTGGTCTTGCAGTAGTTTTAGGCCGTTGCATTGAGCTAATTCGTTGAGGTCTTCGAAGTTTTTGATTCCTCTTGAAGGATCACTTGCTTTCAGGTGTGTATCAAATCTTGCATTGCTCTCACTAGTAAACTTTCCGCCATAATTAAAGGGCCCGTATTGTGCGAATATGCCACCATCAGCCAACACCTTCCCCACGCCCTTAAACATGGCTTCAATATGCGCCCAAGAAACATAATGGGTTGTATTCGCCGTAAAAACATAGTCCGCGACATCTATTGGCCAATCATTGGAAAGTAGGTCTAGAATACGAGGCTGCTCAATACGATCTATCGCAGCTTCGTTTAGCCACATCTTTATGCCCGTAATTTTGTCCTCAAGGTCTGTTGGCGCCCAGTTGAGATGAGGTAACTTGTCAGCAAAATAAATAGCATGCTGACCTGTTCCACTTCCAATCTCCAGAACTAGCCCTGCCTCATTAAACAGGTCTTTCAAAACTGACAAAATCGGCTCTTTATTTTTTTCACAGGAGTTCGAAAAGGGTTTAGCTGGTTGCATGGAGCTATTATAGCGTGGTTGCTGGAATGGGGTTTGGATTTTTTGGTGGGATGGCCTATGTAAAGCGAGTGAGTATATTGATGGAGCTTTGGAGTACTTGAATTATTTGTGCTATGCGTAAAGCAAAGAGGCCTAATCGCAAAAACACGAAATATGACACTTGGAGGGCAATCCACGCTATAATCACATGTCTTAAGAAATTCCTTATGCGATGGCACCCGGCACAACCTCACACCTAGGCGGCACAACCTCACACCTAGGGCAGTCAAAACACAGTAAAAAAGCAACGCTCTCGATAATAGGCTCCAAAATAGACTACTTGTCTATGATCTCACACAGGTCTTCCGTGGGGATTGAATTGTATTCAGAGAGTTCCGACTGGGGCAACTTTTATTATTTTAAACAATTTTAGACAATACAGTCTCATTGGGACTGTAAGGCCCGCATAATTCAATGCGGCAGCGTTTTTTATTTAAAGGATCACCATGAATACCAGTGAAACAACATCACAAGAATTACAACCAACGATTCTTTCGTTTGTGAAAGATATCCCCAATTTGTGTTCACTTGCAGGCTTAGCATGCTCACTAGTAGCTATTTATTTCAGCATCTTAGGCGCTTACCATGCGGCAATGATAGGTATGATTTGGGCGGTGGCTTTTGACTGGGCAGATGGTCTTATTGCGCGAAGAATGAAAGGACGTTTGGATCACGACCAAAAATTTGGTGGGCAATTAGATGTATTAATAGATATTGTGAGCTATGGCGTTGCGCCGGCGATACTTTTACTGAGCTACTCAAGTTTCAATCCTGTATTTTTACCAGGTGCTTTTTTGATGCTTGCAGCGGGTGTGATTCGCTTGAGTTATTTTAGAACCTTCGGCCTTGCGGGCGGTTCAGAATACACAGGTTTAGCTATTGATAATAATAATATATTTCTCGTTTTGATATTTCTATTTGAAGGTTTTTTTACTGAGGGAACTTTTTCTGTCATTCTTTATGTCAGCTGCCTGGGTCTCGCGGCTTTGAATGTATCTCAAATAAAGACTCCTAAACTTTCTGGAAATCCGATTAATGTTTATGCACTTGCTATTTACACACTTGCAATGACTGGAATTTATAGTTGGAAACTTTTATAGAAATTAACGTAATTAATAAGTTTTTTAAAAAATAATCTTGATGTAGGAGTGTGCTTTGGAAATTATTGTATACACGGTCGGAACGTTTGATTTATTGCATGTTGGGCATCTTGCATTACTAGAATACTGTGCGAGCTTAGGTGATGTGTTAGCCGTAGGTGTTGCGTCTGACAAGGTGGTGAATTCCTACAAGCCCAACACTCCTGTCATTCCCTTGGATCAGCGCGAAGAAATGTTAAAATCTTTACGCTGCGTTGATATTGTGCGCCCTTACCATGAGCTTGAATATGTATCGGCATGCCGGACATTGAATGTTGATATTTTTGTTGTTGGAGAAGATTGGGGTAATAAACCGCACAATATTGCGGCTGAATCTTACTTAAACTCTGCAGGAAAAAGGATTGTTCGAGCGCTCTACAACTCACGTGCCTCGTCAACTCAGATAAAGAAAGATACAGTAGCTCAATCTGATAAAGACAGGTCTACTGTCAGTCTATCTACCCCAGAAGAGGCTGTCCTTCAAATAGAAGCGCCTGATAATCATTCATACCTAATTTAATTATCGCAACAGGGTCAAGTTGTGGTCCGATCGCAATTGGCTGCTGAGTAGTTTTTATGCGGTTATTGTAGCTACTTGGTGGGATTCAGCTTTTAAGCAGGTGGGCTGCGTTGACAATGGTGTTGTGACCCTTATTTACCTTCAAACGACACATTCGAAGATTTGATGTGCAAATCTCTTTGAGGGAAAGGAATTTCAATACCGGTTTGACGGAAGGCTGCGTCAATTGCGTAATTGATGTCGCTGCGTATCGGCTCTTGCTTTTCGGGCTCATTTATCCAGATTAAAAGGTCAAAATCAAGCGATGAATCACCGAATCCAATAAACCTAACATCGGGAAGAGGCTTATTTAATACAGATTTATGCTGTGTGGCGACCTCAAACAGAGCTTCTTTCACCTTAGCTATGTCAGATCCGTAGCTCACCCCAACAGGGCAATGAATTCTTACCTTTGGACTTCCATGTGTCCAGTTTGTCACCTTACCTTCTATGAATTTTGAGTTTGGAACTATGATGCTGACGCTATCAAGTGTTGAAATTAAAGATGAGCGCATATTGATTTGCTTAACAGTGCCACGCTGCCCATCAACTGTCACAAAATCACCCACAGCAATAGGTCTCTCAAACAATAAAATCAAGCCAGATATAAAATTACTTGTGATATTTTGCAAGCCAAACCCAATGCCCACACTCAAAAATCCAAAGACGACAGTGAAGCTTCCTAGATTAATCCCAATGCATTGTGCGGCAATAATGGCAGCTAAGATTACAACCAAATAGTGTGCAACTCGCCCAATGGCATAAATCACCCCTGATTTAAGACGCGATGTTTTAGAAAGTTTTGATCTAATAATTCTTTGAATAAGAGCTGATATAAAAAGTGCTGCAAAAATAATTAATATGGCGCTAATAATCCCGCCCAAGGTGACTGGAGAACCGCTGATATAAAAAAGTGGTTTATTTATCCATTTGGCAACACCTCCAAGACCAACGGATTGCAACCTTATCTCATTGAGCTCTTTTTTAAGCGTATCAATTTCTTTTTGGTCCCGTGCTATCCTCTCTTGAGCTAATAGTGTTTTAGACTCAGTCAGAGCAAGTTTCTTCTTAGCGGCAAGAGTCTCTTCCTCGATACTTTTTACTTGTTGGTCGGCTTCAACGATTTGCTTGGCAATATTAGCGTCGCGCGGTGTTCTAAGCGCCTGTTCTTTTAAAAGAGCCGCTTCTTCCTGAACGATAATCACTTCCCGCTCTTTAAGCTTCACTTCCTCATTAATGACTTGCGTTGCGGCTATGGCTTTTTCAACTTCCTCTACAGCCTCTTGAAGAACTTCTTTTTTCTGAGCAATTTTACTCTTCGCGACATCTTCTGGTTTCTCAATTACCAAAGATTCAGAAATATCATCTATTTCAGCGGCAAAAATTTGATTCGCTGATATGGGGCAAATAATAGCAATCAATGTGATGCAGATAATAGCTCGCATATGTTGGTTCAAATTGAATCGCCAAAACGATGCTTTATCTTTAGATATTGCCTTAAGCATATTGTCTTAACCTTTTTTTAATCTCGAGTTGCTCATATTGATGACTAAGGGTGTACTAGGAATATTATTTGGGCTCATTAAGTTATTATAACGTTGTTAATGAGATAGGGTTTGGATTTTTTGTCTTATCAGCAATAACCATGTAACCGGCGTATAGTTGAGTCAGAGGGATATCTAACTTAGATTACCGTTGGTTGAAAGATTTGATGGTGCGGGCGATTTCGCGGTCGGTGGTGCGCTTTTTTTTGATTTAGACGTTCTTGATGATCTCTAGGTATTGTTCGGTTGATATTCCAAGTGTCTTGAGATTACTTCGGATCACTCCTGCAGAAACTTGCTTATGGATTGGAACGACTACGCATCTCATCAAATCATCTCTTACAAACGACATATGAGATCCTTTTTGACGAGCTTTTGCACATCCAATGTGGTTGAGGAATTTTATGAAATCTTTGGGTTTGGCTGGCGATATTTAGGCATTCAAATTAAACAGGGATGGTCACGTGAGTGTCCATCATTTTAATGAATGTGGGTGGAATCCAATGCTTCTTTGGCTTAGATGATTTTCTCCAGCCCAATTTCGTCAAATACGCATCCAAATTACCCCTTTTAATCAAGTCACTCATCACGAGTTCCAAGGTCTCTTTGAATGAATCTTTAGCATCCTCAGGTGACTCTCCTTGCGCTGTCACATCAAGGATTGGGCAATGCACAATAAACCATTTGCCTTCTTTAAGAATCTCTAGTGGTAAATTAGTTGAATAACTTGCTTTTGACATAATGGTCTCCTAGACACAAGTATAGTCAATAGTCATTAGGTTATCAATCCTTCTTAACGTTGGTTGAAGGATTTGATGGTGCGGGCGATTTCGCGGTCGGTACCACGCTTTTTGACTTCGGCGCGGTTGTCATGGAGTTTTTTGGGTTTAGCTAGGGCGATTTCGCATTTGGCTATACCGTGTTTGATATAAACGGCTGTTGGGATGATTGTTAGGCCCTTTTGGGTCATTTTGCCAAAAAGTTTTTTGAGCTCACTTTTGCGCATGAGTAATTTGCGAATGCGTGTCGGCTCATGATTATGAATATTACCTTGCTCATAAGCGTCTATATAGACATTGTACAAAAACAATTCATTCTTCTCAAAGCGCGCAAAGCCCTCATGTAGCTGACACTTGCCTGCACGCAAAGACTTGATCTCAGTACCCACTAATTTCATACCCGCTTCCATCTTCTCCAAAAATTCATAGGAGCGCCCAGCCTGCCTATTCGTGGCTATCGTCGTATTCTTTGGTTTATCCTTGGGTTTATTCTTAGGTTTATCTGTAGTCATATAGGGTATGAGTTGCGGTGTTATAAAATCAATTCACATTATTCTTAATGGAAGCAAGTGTTTGCTTAATCAATTCAATGTGAGCATTGATATGAGAATGGATCTTTTCAGCAATCGCCTCTTTATAAGTATGTGCGGTTTCGTTACGATCATCTGTCATTTCCTGCAAGGAAACCACTTGAACCTCGTCGCATAGGCCCGCTGTGAGCAATTCCCTGAAACAACTTTTGGGTGAGTTGCAAACAGAGCCTTCTTTTTCTTTCAAATACTCTTTAACGCATTTCCAAAAGACCTCAAAGGAATACTGAAATCTCAATATGGAGGCGTCTCTAACAATTTTAGACATAGGCTCTTTGACAATTTCTTCTAAAGTAGCTAATGCCTTATCTGCGTCACTTAATTTCAGTTTTAATCTTTCCATAATACAATGTCCTTTAACGCTTCTCGCTTAAAGTCTTCTGAAACTTCATCAAAATTAACAACTTCAACTTTGTATGGCGTATTAATTGTTTCTAATTTGTATTTCAGCTGAGTTATACAATGCATATCAAAGCCGCTCCGAGGCATAAGTCCGATATCTACGTCAGAAGTGCGATTGTGATCGCTACGAGCCCGTGACCCAAACAAGAATACGCGCACAGGTTGTTTTTCTAAGGCTAACAAAACTTCATCCCTAATTTCGTTCACATATTGATTTTCTTTGCCTGCGGTCATATCGAAGATATTTTAGCTAAAAAGGAGCTATTAGCCTAGTATTGATATTTTGTGTGGCCACAGCCTGTATTACGAAGAGCGGCTAACTTCTAATATGGTGCGCCGCATGGCTTTGAGGGCATATTCGAGGGGAATAGGCCTAGCGATGGTCCAAATATGTGTTTTTCGGACAATAATAGAGGCTAAGCCGCTCAATACTTCGATATAGGCTTCATTGGACTCAATAGGTTCTTCTGAATTGCTGTTACGTCTGAGTCTTAGGCGTGTTAATTCATCGGGGTCATATTTAGAGAAGTTCAATATGCCTGTTTCTGGATCTGTTAATATTTCTGCCTCCATGAGACCTTGATAAATAGCATCGGATAAACCGAAGGGTAATTCATTCGACTGTATTTGACCGACATCAACAAGCACGCCCTGATGCACATCGAGGCTTAATGAGTCTAATGTGACAATAATATCTTCTGTGGCTTCTCCAATACTAATGAATGCATGAACTTCATGTTTTCTCAAAAGAGAATTAATGAATTCCTGGTGCTCGATGAATTGTGGATCTAAATAGAAATTCACATTAGGTGCATATTTGTGAATATTGGCAAGGCTCACAATCAGTAATTCCAATTGTTGTTCCAATGCACTCCTGTCCATACTCGGATCAAATATATTAGATTTGATTTGAATACCCTTAGGAATACTTTGTCGAATGTCACTTCGATCAAAATTATGCTTAAAGGCCTGATATTCTCTACCCAATTCCTTTTGTTCCAATACATAAGCTATAGCACTGCCTTGTAAATACTGCTGTCTTAAGAGTTTCTCATTCTCTCTATGATTATTGGCAATTGTTCTAGCTTCCTCAAGACCCACACTAAAGCCTGATAAACTTAAAATCAGATTACTCTCGTCATCCCTACTCAATTCCGGACTAAGTACACTCGATCCAATGGCTATTGAGTGACGCCCGTCAAAGTATGATTTATTAGCCTGATATAATCCGTAGAGGAATATGGATAATTCCGTCTTAAACTTCTCCTTGATTTCTGTACTTGAAAAATCTCGCAAGGATTCCAACAGCTCTCTAGCCATGTCTACATTGTTTGGAACATACGCCAGTCTCGGTGCTGAATTTGCTGGGATCATTTCTGGCAATTTTTCAGCTATGTCGTAAATATTCGTCATATAGCTAATGCCAAACACCTGCCCGTCTTCCTTAGTATGTCTTTTAAATTCATGGAACCCAAAGTTCGTTAAAAATTCCTGATAGGGCTCATCTTTAAGTTTAGAAAAAGCACCTACTCTTATCTGATCATTGGATATGGATTCTAATAAAAAAATAGACATCATAGCCTGTATTATTTCTGGATTATCAGCCCATAACCCGGCTATCATTGGATAAAGATCATCATATGTTTGCACAATCATCAGCCCTGTAATTCGACCTTCTTGATCACGATAATACTGACCATAACGTGTATTGTGCTGACGTTCGCTTTTATAAAATGTGCGAATGCGTTCCTGTAGTGACATTTGATATGTTTTTTGATTTTCATTTTGATTCCAACCTTCGATTTCAACCAAGAGATTTTCCAATTCGTCCTCACTCAATTCCGCCAAATAATTGATACCGCCTTTAATTTGAGGCTTATACACTTCTTCTCTTTTCTCAGTGAATGTTTTGGCTTGATGAAGGGCTAAGTTGTCTAAGCTAGGTTTCGTAGCTTGGATAATGAGTCGGTCATAGGGTGATGGTAAGCCTCCATACAGTTGATGTACCAAATACGGCAATGCGCCAGTCGCTTCTGTGTGAGTAACTACATTGGCTTGAACACTTAAACCCAATTCTTTCAAATTCATCACAAGTCCCAATATTCCAAAATCTACTGCACCTTCGGCGACCATAACAAACTTTCCGGTTTCAGGCTTTAAATAGGATGCGACTTTTTCCGCTATTGAACGGGAATGATCAATACCCGCCGGAAAATTAAAATAAAATCGATCTACTTGATCCACTTTACTTTCATCGTCCCAATCCTGAATTAACTCACGAATGATCTTCATATTTGGCTGAGTATCTATATCAGCTTCAACTGCCGGATCAACAGTAATTATTTGCGCATCACTGTATTGTTCCGCTAATGCGGTCGACAGATAAGCTCTATGACCCCCGCCAATTTCTACAATGAATTGAGGATTATCATCAGGCCATGTAACTTCAGGCACTTGACGGACCTCACCCTTCGCCCTTTGTGTCACAACACTCGTCATCATGAGTGCCGTGTCCATATACCTAGGATCTCTTTCTGGCATACGCATATTATCCAAATTTATGACAACTGGATCTTGATCAGCATCAGGAATATCTGTCATGCGAGAGGGTTTTTTTTGTGCTGCGCTGGTCTTGCCTTGAACGCCATGGCGCCATCCCATGGGGTCTTTTTCATAACCTTGGAGCCATTTGAGGACAATTTTTATTTGGTCAATTTTTTTAGTTGCTTGACTAATTTGAAAGGATTGATCGCTCCAACCAAAATCACGGCCTAGTGGTATATTAAATATCTGCTGAGCAAGCCAATCAACTTCACTCTCGACTTGATAGCGATCTAAGCTTAGATCTACATCTACTGGCTGATGCATTAAATTAGGCTCTAAATACTCATCTAGTTTTCTAGACTCCATGCGCTCTTTACGTAATTGTTCTTTGAGCTCGTAAGCCCATTGCTCTTCAAGTAGAGCAGACTTCATCTCATTGAATTCATCTAAATATTGACGGGCTTCGCGAAGTGTCCTCTGTATTGATGCACGCCCTCCAGAGGCAATATTTTCAAACCAAGTTGACACCTGAGGCCAATTGTATCGTAACAAATCATCAATGGTTTCATAAACTGCTGAAGGAGTTCTTGCAAAAACTTGTGCCAGCACGTCTACATCCGCTTCAACGCGTCTTGCCGCGCCTAACACGGCTCGTCTATCTTCTTCAGACAAATCATTTATATCTATATAAGTAAAATTTTCCCAGCCTAGTCGCAAGCCTAAGTCATGCTGAAGCTTCATAAATCGATTTTCTTGAATTGGCCCATACCAACGTTCACCTACCCAATGAGCTTCATCGAATGCACTAAATTCAGTCTGATTGCGACGTAGCCAACTCGCAGAATCAGTTGAGCGTTCAATGCTTACGATTAATTCTGACGCAGTGCTATAAGCATCGGCAGCTGTGGCCAAAATAGCAGGATCTAATTGCCTAGCATTCACGCCAAATAATTTCAATGCATTCGTCGTAACGGCCATGGTTAATTTCTTCAAATGGTCACGCCTTGATTCAAGCGGCGTTAAATAGCCGTAGGCAAGACGTAATAAGACTTCATTGGGATCAATTAATTCGTGTAGATTAAAGGCTTTTTCTTGATTGGTGATAATTCCTTTAAAAGCCTCCTTGTAGGAATCGCGCTCAACTCCATCAATGATATCCAGCACGCGATTCGCTATACGCTTAGCAGGCTCCTTCAATGGATCCCAATTCAATTCATCACCACCCGCTTTACCCATATCTGTAACGTCTATAGAAGCTAATTCAGCCTTAACCCATTGTCTTATAGCTAATTCAAGGTCTAATTCATTAACGTCTGTCATCCTGGATTTTTTGTTTCTTATACCATCGCGCCAACCCATGGGGTCTTTTTCGTAACCTTGGAGCCATTCGATAATAGTATCAAGTCCGGCAAGATCTGTATTCGCTCTACCAATTTCAGGGGTAAGATCTCGTAAATTAAGAACATCCCTGGCATTAATGCCGAGCTTGAGACTAGTCAGCCAATCAGCTTCTGTACTTAAATCACCAGCGTCTAATTCCACATCTACCGGCTGATGCATTGAATTACGGAATAAATCTAAACCAATAGTTGATGATCGAGATTGAATATTTTTTTGACGGATTCTTTCTCTCTCCTCATAGGCCCACTGACTCTCAAGTAATTGATCTTTTATTTCTTGATAGGCTCGCCCATGTTCGTTTGCCTCACCTAATGTCTTTAAAATTAATCGCCGTCCACCGGAAGCAATATTCTGAAACCAGCTTCGGACTTGAGTTGGATGAATTCCATGTGCAGATTCTAGAGCATCATAAACCGCCGTAGGTGTACGCATATAAACTTGTGCGAGTGTATCCATATCGCGCTTCATTGTCTCAGCGGCACCATATACGAATTTAAGTTCGACTGTATCTAATTCCGCTATATCTTTACGTACGCCATCCGAACCAAGACGACGCCAAATAGCTGCTTTGGTTGCAGTTAATCTATCAAATTGAGTCCGGCCATACCAATCACTACCTGTGGTTAAAACGGTAGTCATATGCATACCAATAGGAGTCTGCGAAATAAGCTGGAGGCCACTAGTGGCATGGTACGCGTCAAGTACAACTGCGGCCACATTTCCAGGATCACCTTGACCAGCGTCATTACTGCCGAATGATTCGGGATTAAGTCTAAGTATATCAGCGGGGTTAACAGGGAATAATTGCGATGTTCCTGTTGAAAGCCATTGTTTTAAGTGATCACGCCTTGATTCCATAGCTCTCAAATAGCCATAGGCAAGTCGTAGCAATACTTCATTTGGATCAATTAAGTTCAGTGATTCAGAGTCCTTTTCCTGATCGGAAATTATGCTTTTGAATGCGTCTTTATAGGCATCGCGTGTAGATACGTCCATTATACCCAGTACTCGATTCGCTATACGCTCAGCTGGTTCCAGTAATGGATCCCAATTTCGTGTAGCATCAACCTCGGGATCAACATCTATAACTTCCACCGACTCTAATTCAGCCTTCGCCCACTGCCTTAGTTCTGTTTCGATATGGCGGTCATCACCCTGTCCAATTATTGGAGCTTGAGACATTCTCGCTTCCGTTGGTTGTGATTCGCCTTGCGGGTATGATTTGAGTGATTCGTATTGATTAGTTTTTTGATCGAGAACGAAGATATTGGCGATGGCTTTGGGTGTGATAACTTCTTCTGTGAATGGGTATGGTCCTGGCTCAAATCGAGTTTGGTCAATTTCCCAGTTGATTTGTTCCTTATCAATTTCAAAGATGGTGACGATGAAGGGTCCGTCTGGTGGACGGTCGGTTACATGAGCTTCTGCCCAACTAGCATTTGGGGCTGTTAGGGATAATTTCTTCAAGTGGTCGCGTCTGGATTCGAATTGTAATAAGTAACCATAGGCTAGGCGTAATAAGACTTCATTAGGATCAATGAGTTCACGCAAGTTGAAGGACTTTTCTTGATTGGTCACAATCTTCGTGAATGCAGATTTATAAGTACCGCGCTGGGTTTCATCAATCATATCTAATATACGATTGGCTATACGTTTGGCCGGCTCTTTCAAAGGATCCCATTTCAACTTATCTTCACCCACAGACTCAATACCAACAACCTCCATAGACCTCAATTCAGCTTTTGCCCATTGGCGAATATCGGCCTCAATATCGATTGATTGAGACTGTGCCATTCTGGGTTTAAAGGATGGCATTTGATGATAGGCTGGGGGGATGAGGTCTGGATGTTGTTGTGTCCATTCACTCAGTAAGGTGGTCGGGACAATCCATAATTCAGTGGTTTTGAACAAATTTGGATTTGAAGTTAGCTTATTAAATTCTTCGTCAGTCAAATCATAATAAGCTGTATTTAGAGTCTCAGTTTGCACTGATGAATTCTGACCCATTGTCATTTGAGTAATATTTGCTTCAACACCTGTTATTTGCCCAATATCGCGCAAGGCTCTAGATTGAACCAAATCGGGAGGTGAATTGACTAGCAAGGTAGGCTGTAAATTTTGTAAACCACTGCCAGACCAATAGCGCATGAGAACCTTATCTTTATAGCGTAAGACAATAGGCAATGAGACAGATTTGGGTTTAATCTTACTCACGTTATCCAAAAGAGATTGCACACCCCGAACCCCAGATTCGAGTGGCTCAATAATTTGTACGTCATCATTCATTTTCCATTGAGCCAAAGTGATGAGCTCATCAAAAAGCAACCATATGCCACGCGAAATACTATGCAGCTTTTCTGTAATTCTATTTTCTTCATTCCTCCAATCTAGAGCAATCAAATTAGCTATACGATTGGCAATTAATTCATCACTCGTAGATCGAGTGGTTCCATAGACCATATTAAAAAGTTCATATTCTTTAAAAAACTCCGTCATTTTTTTTATTATTTCGACTGACAATTCCTCCCTTTCCTCATCTGATTGCAAATGCCACGAAGCAATGTGGGGTCTAAGCTCTAGCCACGCCTGATTCAAAGACCTTAATTGAAAATCCATATTCCATGTCATTGGCACAGAGGCTTTGGGTTGCTTTGGTTTTTGGATAACGCGCATGCCCGTATGTCCTTGAATCGTTTGTATCTGCCCGTCAAAATTGTGCAGCCAATGATCCGTCGCGTCGCCAGCAACATCTCGCTCTGTTATTAATTCACGACCTACTGCGCTCCACGCTGGACTTCTTTTGTAAACATCTTGATAGCCCCGATCACGAATAAGCGTCTCAGCCATATAATGATCTGCGGCCGAATTGATCACTATATAGCCGCCTGGTTTAAGAGCTTGATGACTTAACTCAGCTAGCCATTGAGACACGGCTTTTTTCTTAACCTCAGCGTCCACCCATCTAGGTGCTGATCGTGTCCAATAACCGAATCCTTTAAAGAAAATAGCATCCACACCTCCCGGTGATTGCTTCAACAAATCATGCACATATGATTCGACATCAAAGGCATTCCGGTTCCATGAGTCGACTGAAGGACCTTGTCCTTTTTGGGGCCACGTATATGATTGCTTAAACTCTTGAATAACCTCAGCCTGTGAACTGTCGTTAAATCTACGTAATTTAATCGTATTTCGATTCAATCCAATCACATTAGAAAAATAGCTTGGAAAGATATCATGTCCCATAGCAGGATAAAGAATATTACCCTTCAAAATTTCTTGTTCATGCAGAAACTCAAGTGCAGCCCAATACTTCTCAAAGCTTTGTTGTCTGCCCCTCCTCTGATTGTCGCGATCTAAAGGTGTAGACAATAATGCAACTAGATGATCAACCTCTTCCACTGATGGACCTTCCGCCATACGAGGTATATCTGCGAACCCCTGATCAAGTTTGGGTTCCAAAATATGTGTCGGATTCAATCTGATGGCGCTGCGATCGTCATTAGTGGATATTTTGTATTGGAAGTATCTTTTTTGGCGTTTTTTATCTGGAGTAGGTTCGCTCTTATGGGCAATATATTGCAATGCAACACCCACCTCTAACACGGTCTCAACATAGGCAAAATAACCGCCATTATCTTTTATAGGCTTCGACATCGCGATTGAATCCGCTCTAATATGATTAATGATATCCCTAATTGAAAGCCACCGTTCATTCTGCTCTGTTTCAACTTTAAGAATATCAATTAGTTTAAACAAATCTGCTATCTGCAGGTCGCTGGAAGGTAACTGTCCAGTTCTGTAAAAATTTAATAAAATTTTGGATTTGAGCAGAATATGGCGAACTTTGGCAATCGGTAAACCAAGTTCAGATGCTATTTCAACATTTAATTTACCAAGCATCATGTGTTGATACAAAACATCGTATTCAATAGAAGTTACACGTTCACGTACAAGTTGTAATGGATTAGGTCTATCTAGTGGAATGGGATATCTGTATCGCTTGGACTGTTTATCGCCTAAATTCGCTGATGCCGTGAGCTCCTCTAATCGTCTGCGCTGCACTAGAATATCAAGAGCTTTATCGATTCGAGCTAATTGAATTGACCTAGTTGCAACGGTTTCTAATCCTTTGAGTTCAATTTGGTTGTTTTTAATAAATTCGTGAACTTCTAAAGCAACAAATCCATCGGAACGCATTTCAAAATCAGCTGCTAGTCTCTGCATAATCGTTTCTGCATTAGCTTTGGTTAAGCGTTGATAATGACTTTGTGTGCGTACTTCGAGGGTGGCTTGGTTAGGCGTCCAATATATATTCCGCGGCTCTCTCCTGTCGCCCTCCACCACTCCATGCCACTGATAAAACCCCTCTGTAATCTCAGCTACTTTTAATAGAGTAATTAAGTAAGTTAGAAGCGATGCTGTTTTGGAAGGTTGGAACTTCAGAGGAATTTTATTATTTATGATATATTCCAGGAGCTCGGCTGCACTCATCCCATTCGATGCTATAGGCTGTTCCATAATGTCCGTGACAGTTTGTATATCTAAAAATAAATCCTCTTTTTGTGCACCCTCCCAATCATTCACGGCCTTCATAACAGCAATTGATTTTTTAATCATAATGCCTGTGGTGGCTACTGGCGTGCCTAATTCAATTGCAATGTCCTTAATAGGCATTCTATCCAAAAGGTAAAGTTTAAGGGCTTTGATGTCGATTTCATCCAGATTTCTGCGCGCTGCGTGAATCCAGGTTTGAATCCTTTCATGGCTCCAATCTTCTCTATAAAACGTAGAATGTCTTGAGTCTTCGCCGACGCTCCTCAAATGTCCTGTTTCTATATCATATCCAGACTCTCTGACCGTATTAATTTCATTTATGCGGTCAGGCGTTAAGTCTGTAGCGGCAGAAAGTTCTTCTATGCTCGGAGCAATCGTCCCCTCAGCATGAAGCCGAGCACTTGCTAGGCGCAATAACTCTTTATCCTTATAACCCTTTCTCGTCATCGCTTCGTTTACTCGCCGCTGATCCATGACTCGAAGAGGAAAAATGTGTCTAAATAACGTTGGTAAATCAGGGTCATCTGCATTCAGAACCTCCAATGCTTCTGCAAATGCATAAAAGGCTGTAGTTAAATAATAATCAGGATCAACCTTCCCATTTTTAAGTGAGTGATATTTAGTTTCGGATTTTAATAAAGCTAAATTTTCTAATATAACTTCACGCGCCAATAGCAGCGCTGCCTCTTTTGATCTTATTTTAACCGTTGTCGGTTCGGCCATTCGAGGCATCTCTATATCACCTTGATTGGGCTGAGTGAATGCTTTGAGTGACTCAAAGGTTCTGTTGAGCTGATTGAGGACGTAAATGTCTGCGATGGCGTGTGGTCCAATGCGGAATCGAGTGCCTGGGGTAGCTCCCCAATCGAAGTCACTGGCCTTCTCCTCCCACAAAATCTTATCTTTATTCACTTCAAATACTGCCGCCACAAAAGGAGCTGATGGTGGGTCGTCAGAGATGTGTGCCAATGCATAGGATGGGTTTTCGGCTAAACGCAAAAATCCTGCTTTAGATAATTTAGGCTTCATGCCATTAGTCATAATATCTTCCAGCATATCTACTGTAACCGCCATACCTCTATAAAGTCGATTCGGATTCGTTTGAATATGAGCTGCCTTATATGCGGGATAAGATCTTAGGCCCGTTGTAGTTATAAAACTTAAATAACCTCCATACAGGCCATCGAATGTTGCATTGTCCACCAATGCATTTCTTAAATCATCCGTAAATTCCCAAGCATTCGTCATTCTTGCGGTGGGATTTGATGACGCATTATTCTCTGTAAGACTTGTGGGGGTTTGTGTGTCGATAGCGAGAAAATACGTGGGTTTCTGAATACGAAAAATGCTTGGTACATACAATTTTCCTTGGTCAACCAAATAACTTAAAGCGTTACCTATCTCTGTCTTAATCGAGCTCGCTGATCTTATCAATCGATTTCCGGGCAAAGGCAATTCACGCTTGGACATAAATTGGATTATTTCATCCCTTTGAATACCATTGGGGATAGAATTAAAATTAGTCTCTAATAAATCGAGTATGAAGTCAGCATTGATTCGGATGGGTGTAGGTGTTGTGTCCATGCCAATCCAATCATTGTGAGGTTGAGACTCTGGTGTTACCTCAACTATTAACTTGCCTTTATCATCTATTCTTACGAAGGCATCAAGAAGGGGGTCAGTCATACGGGATAATCTGTCTGGTTTTTTTGATGGTTTGGGGATATTGGCGATGAAGCGCTCAATTTTGTCTTGGTATTCTTGGGAGGCATCTTGGTCTTCTACTGCCCATTGTTTCGTATTGGCAATGCGCTCTTCATGTCCTTGGAACTCCGCGTATATAGAATGGTTAAAGGTTGCGCCGGCCTTCTCGACTTCTTCAGCAATTGTTTGAATGGTTATCCAATGGTCTGTGCCAAAATCACCAATGCCCGCTTTTTTAGACAATGTAGTCAAAACGTCTAGTAATTCTGGGTTATTGAAAGCTTGCGGATTCATTTCTATGAGGCGTAATAAATACCCCGTCGAATAGGTCTTTTTATTTAAGTAATAGGCTATATCCGAAAACTCTGTCATTTTTTGAACTATGGTCGGAATCCATTCTTTAATGCGCTTTTTTGACTCCTCGATAGCGCTAGAATTGAGTAAATATTCGAGAAACGATCTGAATGTTTGAGAATCTAATGGGGCCATTTTTTCATTGTTGATTTGGTCAAATTGATGAAAGAAGGCTCTTTGAACATCTTTGTCAGATAAAATTTCGGAGATATATTCATGGTGCTCTTTTCCTAATTGCAGCAAAGCATTGGCGGCTTCTCTTCGAATCAAAATAATGGGTGAGTTCAAATGGCTTATGGCAAACTCTTTCAGAATAGCAATCGCGCTTGATTTAATTTGAGGTCCCTTCCACCTTAAAGCTAAACCAATAATCGTGGGCACCATTATATGCATATCATAAGCACCGCTAATATCTATTACATGATTCGTGAAGTCCATATTGGTCAGCGCGCTTACTAAACTCAAGACCTCCGTATCGCTCCACTCCGGTTTATTGCCAAATGATTGCATCGGCTTAAAATAAGTCTTTTTCAGGTGAGCCGCTAATTCCGTCCAATCACTGAACCCCCTGATCTCATCCATTATTGAAGATTGGGTCATAACCGTTCGTGATCCAATTGGGTTATTGTCCCCCTCTTCCAGTCGACCGACTATTTCTATTAGCTCTGTAGTCATGTTTGTGATGGTGTCGGTATATTGGCGCAAATGGCCTGCAAAGGTTGCGTCGAACAAGGGTAGATCATGGATGAATTGTGTGTCTGATATTAACGTAGCATTTTCGATTTCTAATCGTTGTTGCACTTCTCGAATAGCTGTGGACAGCGCCTCACCCTCAAGGCCATCAAGAAAAGGTTTGAATAGCTGAGGTATTTCCAGCAGGTTCTTTCGTATGAGATCCGCGCTCGCGGAGTCAAGCACTTCGTTTCGTGATGATCCTTCTAGATAAAACGCTATTTCATTGGCTAAATCATTGAAGTAATTTATGCTCAAAACCATAGGCTTTTGATTTATCTTGCCCCTAAACGCACGCATGGCTTCCCTAAGCTCACGAGCTAGTTGATTAACTCTGGCCCAATCTGAATATGTAGATTGTTGTTCGGGCATGTCTTGGGTCATGCGAGATTTATGGACTTCAATATCAACTCCGGATACTGATAATAGGTTTGCTATATGGGCCTCCAAATGGCTTAATTCATAATTATTGAGCATACGATTGATATGGATATACTTCATTGGTGTGAGCGAATCTATTGATAATATCAACTTAGAACCATTAACTTGTAAGCTTTGAATTAGATTCTTTGGATAAATAGGTATGCTTAACGACCTCAGTGAATTTGGATCAAATACTCTAAACGATTCTCCCGGCTTCCAAAAAACAACTTTTTTAAATTCAACTTCGTCTTTTGAAGTTTGGATAATGAATTCACCCGTTAATTGATTCAGACTAAGTTTTAAACGCTTATTAGGACTAAGCATCTCAAGCCATTCGGTAGATTCAGGAACATGTAACCTATCCCAATTGCTAGGTAGTGAGTTGAGGCTGGCTAATAAAGTGTCTAGTTGAATATCAGCTTCTTCCCCGGAAGCCTTAGAATCTACAGGATCCTTAAATAGAAGGCTGTGCAAATCGGACCATCGCTTTTGAAACATTAATTTGATAATCAAAAGTTTCTGATCCTGATCTATCACACCTTCGTCAAATAAGTACTTATGAACTGTGTTGACCCAATCATCTATCACGTCGTTCGACTTAGATAATTGCCGAAAATGGTATCTCATTTTTGTTAAATAGACTTTGCGTATTTCGCGCTGACGCAATTTGAGTTCTAATTGCAATTCTTTTGAATCATTTACCATAGTGCGAATAAAGCGTATAGCCACCGCATCCATAGACTCCGCATAACTTGAATGACCCGCAGCATATCCAAAAAATAATGGACCTCGTCCGATAGTATCAACATCAATAATGACCCAATCCTCATCTTGCAGCGGTCTTTGCATAATATTGGCTGGCTTTGGATCTGACAATTCCCCCATAGTTCCCATTTTTGAAAAATCACTATAGGCTTGATACGCTCTGCTGACAGCATGTATTTTGTCGAGAATCGGTGTGAGCGGATCGGTCATAACGGATTCTAGCGTTCTTGAACCCAAGTATTCTTCAGACACAAAACTTAATCCGACATTATCCCCCAATACTATATCGGCATGAGACCCAAACTTTAAGACTTGTGCTGGAGTTGTCTTCTCCCTTGCCCACACCTTTCTCGCCCTCGTTGAGGACATGAAATACCCTTGAACGTCATCATCTAGGTGTGGGTGTGTCACCTTAATCACAAATCTGAATACTGAGCCATCTTTGTCGTACATTGTAATTTTGAATCCATTTTTTACATTTCCGCTACCCACATAATCAATGCTAATAAACATGATATTCTTCCGTTCAAAATCAAGTCCAAAAAGATTCTTAAAAGTCTCTTTCATAAATTTATCATCAATATCGTCTTTTAAGAATGCTTCAATCAATGGAAGATAATCACTTGGTAGTTTCGGTGCACTTATTGATTCCGCATGTTTTAAGCTTCGCTTAACACGATTAGGACGTCTCAAGGTATTTTCGTACGAGAATTTACGATAATTCAAACCACTATCTATAAATATATCGGGCTCCAAAAAAGTTTCATAAGCTAATAAATCTAGAATCCCATTTGGGCGTATCATGGAATCCACCAAGCTCTCTGCCTCTGCATTTGTTTTGGCGTATACATAAACATTCGCATAAAATGGATTTGTGGAGGATCGAATATGCGCAATGGACCCATTCGTAAAACGAATTCTTATTCCATCAGCATAGTTAATCCTTTCAATGACGAAGCAGGTATTGTCAGCACAATTATTAGCAGAATTGAACAAACCCTCAATTACTAACTTCATTTGCATAGCTTTTGAACCCAGGAGAGACTCAAAGTTTTGACTTGATACAACTTGACCCTTTTGGTTCATCATAAATATCTGCGACTTCCCATAATACATTCCACCTCGTCGTCTAGAATTATTCATTTTTACAAATTCATATATTTGGTGTATTTGTTCCGGAGTTCCCTGCTTCCAAAGTTGAATGCGGCCAGTGACATTAGGCATCCCCTCAAATTGATTTGAAATACTCGCTGAAGTGCCTTCAGTAAGAACCAACAGTAAAGGGGTTATTCCATCACGTACCATGAATGGCATTGAGGGGTGTGCTGAATTTGCCACAATAACCCCTCCATCAGGCATAATACCTGTTGTGAGAATTATGTCGTCACTTTGATCCATTATCGCTTTCATACCACCAGCCATGTCTGGAGCGTAGGGGCTAGTGACCTGATATTCCCGTCCAGCCTCCCTCACAAATGTTCTGGTACCATCGGAATTAGTCGACGCCAAAACTGTCAAGCGGTCTATATCCATTAGACTTGTTGAAGTCGCCGCTATACCAAGTCCATCACCTCT
>JBLINS010000019.1:0-38317 GCA_047639455.1 Candidatus Omnitrophota bacterium | reverse complement strand
AGGCCACGTGCTACCAGCGCCACATGCGCAGGATTTGCGCTCAGGTGCTATAAGAAGAATTGACGTGGAGCTCGGCTAATGAAAGTTAAAACTAGATTTGCACCCAGTCCTACTGGATTTTTACACGTAGGTTCAGCAAGAACAGCCCTTTTTAATTGGGTCTTTGCGCGTCACATGAAGGGTGAGTTTATATTGCGCATAGAAGACACAGATAAGGAGCGCTCTAAACCGGAATTCGAAGAAGAGATATTAGAAAGTCTTCGATGGCTAGGAATGGACTGGGATGGTGAACTCACACATCAATCCAAGCGCAATGATATTTATAAGAAATACGCTGACGACTTATTGGCTAAAGATTTGGCTTATGCCGAAGGCACAGCCTTACGTTTTAGAAGCCCTAAAGAAGTTGTGGGCTGGGAAGATGTGGTGCGTGGTCATATAGAGTTTGATACCAATTTAATGGACGATCTTGTCATTATGAAATCCGATGGTGGACCAACGTATAACTTTGCTTGTGTTGTTGATGATGGCGAAATGGGTATCACGCATATTGTACGGGGCGAAGATCATATATCCAATACGCCTAAACAAATCCCACTTTATGGCGCTCTAGGCTTCACACCCCCTAAATTCGCTCATATACCGCTTATACTGGGCGAAGATCGTTCTAGGCTATCAAAGCGCCATGGAGCAACTAGCATTCGTGAATTCCGCGATGTGGGCTATTTGTCTGAAGCTATGGTGAATTATCTTTCTCTATTAGGCTGGTCTCCAGGTAATAACGAAGAGGTTATAACTAAAGATGCTTTTATCGAAAAATTCACACTAGAACGAGTGCTTTCAACAGGCGCTATATTCAATATCGATAAAATGGATTGGATGAATGGTGAATACATACGCCAGAAACCCCTAGAAGAACTCAAGCCTTTGATTGTGGACACACTTATCAATTCTGGAATTATCAAAGAGGCTCCCGAAGCCGCTTGGATGGATAGATTTGTTGAATTGTATCGCAAACGCATCTTCATCCTAAGCCGTTTACCCAAAGAATGCGCGTTTTTCTTCACTGAAGATGCACCTTGGGATGAAGAAGGCCAGGCTATATTAGACAAAGCTGAAGGTATAGGCGAAGTCTTCACGAAATATGCTGATGCATTAGAAGCTTTAGAGTCTTTTGATCACGATACAGTTGAAAAAACATCACGTGAAATAATGAAATCACTTGGCCTAAGCGGCAAAAAATTCATTCACCCTTCAAGAGTTGCCATTACCGGCCGTGTATTTTAACCCCGTTTATTCGAAACGGTTTCTTTGCTGGGCAAGGAACGGGCCTGTAAACGGCTCCGTAACGCCGCTAAATTGATCCAGGTTTAGCCCGCAACTTCGTTAAACTTCAAAAATCTTTCAGTCGCGTAGTATTTCTACGCTCCTTCACGATTTTTTCGTTTGCCTCATTGCGCACCAAACCTGAATAAATTTGGTTGCCCTACTAGGACTTGAACCTAGACGCTACGCTCCAGAGGCGCATGTGCTACCAATTACACCATAGGGCAATTATAGGCAATTATAGGAAATCACGGTTGACACTCGAGATTATATAACAAATTCACAAATCTCGTCATTGCTGGTCCTCCACACCTTATATAGGCAGTTAAATGTGTGCGAATTTTAACAAGGAGTCTTATTGTCGCTTCGCGTCAATTGGTTATCCTATTCATAGTCTGCTGTTAGGGGCTTTGCTGTCGTGGTGTGCTAATTTGGGGGTTAGTGATACTGTACGGTATCAATTTGATGACTTTAATGTGAAAACATCCAATATATTCCCGTACGGTATCATATATTGATAATAGGGTTGAAATAGGGTATATTGTTACTGTACGGGAACGATATGGTGAGGATTCTATGAATAAACAAATATTGAATACTAAAGATCTTGGTGGTTTAATTCGTCACGCTCGCAAAGCGCAGGGGATTTCACAAGATGATTTGGCTGGCATGTCAGGCGTTGGCCGCCGTTTTATTAGTGAGCTCGAAAATGGCAAAGAGACTGCTGAAATAGGTAAAGTACTTTTGATTTTGGGTTCCTTGGGTATAGCACTAAACGCTGTTTTAAAATGGCATTCTTTAAATGACTAGCGATTCAGCTAAACCGCTACGTTTAGACGTTTATTTATATGACAAATATATTGGGCAGCTTTGTTCACATCGAGCAGTGCTTAGCTTTGCTTATGATGCTAAGTATTTGGAAGACCCTAAAGCGCTTCTTTTGTCGCAGGCAATGCCGTTGCAATCAACCTCTTTCAAACATGAAGTTTGCGCACCATTTTTTTCTGGTCTTTTACCAGACGAAATTATTCGCGTCCGACTTGCGCGTTATTTGGGATTGTCCGCAAAAAATACCTTTGCTTTACTTAAAGAAATAGGTGGTGAGTGTGCAGGTGCCGTTTCATTGTACGTAGAAGGTAGCGATCCCCATCAATTGAGTGAGCCTACTTACCGCATCTTGGAGACGGTAGAGGCGAATCAAATTCTTTTGGCATTAGATAAACATCCTTTAATGGCTGGCGGAGAGATACGCATATCTGGAGCAGGGGCACAAGATAAGCTCATGATTGCCTTTGTCGATGGCAAAATCGCTATCCCACTTAAAAATACTGCATCTACGCATATCATTAAGCCAAGCATTAAGGGATTGGAAGACTCAGTGCGCAATGAATTTTTTTGCATGTCATTAGCAAAATCAATCGGTTTAAGCGTACCTACAGTGCAAATACTCACATTGGAGACAGAATCGTATTATGTTGTTGAGCGTTATGATAGACAAATCAAAGCTGATATTGTCACGCGTTTACACCAAGAAGATTTCTGTCAAATGATGCATATTCCCCCAGAAATGAAGTATGAAAATGAGGGCGGGCCTACATTGATAAATTGTTTTGATTTATTAAAACAACGAATCGCGTCAGGGGCAATGGCTGGAAAGAATAAAATTGAGTTATTTAAGGCTGTGCTTTTTAATTTTTTAATTGGTAATGGAGATGCGCATGGAAAGAATTATTCCATACTGTATTTTAACGATGGAGAAAGCTTAGCGCCACTTTATGACTTAATGTGCACATCGGTTTATTCGAATTACCATAAATCAAAAATGGCTATGAAGCTAAACGGTAAATACAAGTTCAAAAATATTGCATTAAGTCATTTTGAGCGCTTGGGTGAATCAATCGGATTTAAGTTAGATTTCACACATCAATTAATCAAACAAATTACTACTGTTATTGAAAGTAAGGCCACTGAGCTCAATAACGAATTCAATAAAAATCTTCAAACAAAATCTTCCATATATTCAAAAATAATATCCGTAATTAATCAGCATAACTTGCAAATATCTCTGTAAGCTTGGTACTTCCAATGTATTATTTATGTCACTATTTGTTGAGTGAAGTTTTGGATGATGGGTTGGGGTGGTTGGTTCCAGAGGGTGGTTGCGTTGGTGGTTATGAAGTCTGAGACGTGGCGTTTGAAGGAAGAGCAGGTGAGCGATAATTCGCTGCTGTTTAGAGCTTTGGCCCATAGGTTAATGAGGGGCTCAGGTTGGATGTGTTTTGATTTAATGATGATTTTGATGTCTTCTATGTCTTGCGCGATATAGCGAGTCATTTTGCCGATTGTCCAATATTCTGGGGCCATGATACGGACTTGCAATAATCCAATGACTTTATAGGGAAGGGCAGTGTCTCTGTAATCCAAATAATTGATTTGTCCCCAATGACTTATGTCCCCAGAATAATCAGCAGCTACAGGAATAACTTTTGTGACTTCGCTAATAACATGGGGTAATTGATTTCCTAGCTGTTGTTTGTCTTGCCGATCTAATGGCCTGATTTCAAAATCAATATCAAGACTGGGTCTTATATGACCCATTAACATGCCTGCAGAAGCACCCGTTAATATAATGTCACACCTTATTTGAAGCAGTTTATCCAGCTCGGTGAAGAAGGTTATAAGATCTGATTCTTTCATGCGACTTGTTGCGCCTCATCAATTTTTGCTAATAGTGCATTTATATATTTCTTAGACAGGAGAGACTTAGCTTTGATCCAAGCCCATATGATTTTTTTGGAGCCATGTCTTCTCTTGGAGTCGCGGCAGGTTAAAACGTCAAAGACCTCGGCAAGACTTTTGAGGTGATTAGGTAAGTCTTGAATAACGCGATTCGTAATAGCATGCGCAATTCTTTCGAGATCACTTCGCGAGAGTTGCTCGAGGCCTGTTTCTGAAAAGGGTAGAGGTCCATCAATGAGTTGGCCTGGTGTGATGAACATGGCTCGTGCAATGCGCGTCAAAGTGTCCAAAGTAATATCAACTTTATCTTTCTCAATACGAGAAAGATTGGGTTGAAGGACATTCGACTTTTGGGCTAAATGAGCCTGCGAATAACCTTTTTCAACACGCCATATAGCAATGGATTCACCAATAGTTAACATAATCACCTCACAATAAATATATCATATATGATATAAAATATCAACTTTGAGCCTTTATTTTCAAATAAGGGTGATTTATGTCTTTTTAACGCTAAAAAGGCATCAAAAACCACATATAAAATTTGTAAATAGACCTCTCATTGGGCATACTTTGGTCTATATACTCAAAAGACTTAGGGTTGTTGTCTTAAAGGAAAAAAGGAATGGCTTGCCGCTGTTTCGATTAATCAATTTAACCGGAAACGTCATTGCGAAGGACGCGCAGCAAGTCCTGTGGCAATCTCAACCAACATTATGAAATCTAATTTATTAAAATATATAAGACTATTATCTATAACCTTGGTGATTTGTTTCGGGCTGGAACAAATTGCTTGGGCGGCACCTATGTATGCACAGGCATTGTCAACACCTGTGGTTCAGATACAAGCACCGAGCCTTGCTGATATTATTAATGACCCATCCGAATTACCCATTCCTTGGGAGCATGTTGCTCTATCTGAAACATATCAAGGTTCAGGCAATAAGCTTATTATTCACATCCAAGATGCGCATGCGAATCACTCGGGTCAAAAGAATATGGCAGCCGCCATGGACGAGCTCATGCAGCAATATAATATATCTACTGTTTTAGTTGAGGGCAGTTCTGTGGATGCGAGCCTAAATCATGTACGAGGCAAAATGCCCGAGCGCGATGTTGACCAAGCCGCCAAACAATTGCTCTACCACGGCATTATTGCCGGAGAAGAATACCTTAATCTCACCACGCAGCATGGCATGCGACTCCTGGGCATAGAAGACCAAGATCTCTACGACCAGAATTTACGTACGTATAAGTCCATCACACAATCACGAGACCAAGTATTAAGTTATATCCACACAATCCAAAAATCCCTCCAACGCCTCAAAAATCAGCTTTACCCAAAACCCTTATTGCAATACGAATCAGGGCATTGGGCTAAACGAATGCGTAGTGGTGAAGACGAGAGGGACTCCGTCATTCTGAGGAGTGCGCAGCAACGACGTGAGAACCCCACAGTAAAGCTTGAGGCTTTGATGAGTTTGTTGTCCGCTCAGAAGGTAAGTTTGACCCAATACCCACAAATTCAAAAACTCACCCAATTGCAATCCAAAGAATCTAATATTAATTTCCATCAAGCCAATCAAGAACAAAGCCACCTCATACAATCGATGAATGAGATGGGACTATCTGACTTAACCCAAGACTTCATTCAACAAAGTGCCAAAGCATCCAAATCACAATCGTATAAGTTTGTTTTATTAGACACATTATTAAAAAAGGCCGAAGCCTATGGATTGCAAACGCAAATATATGCCGACTTACTTCAATACCAAGCCTATTTAGAAGAATTCGACCAACTTAATATCAATCAGATCTTCACCGAAATGAATATGCTTGAGACTGATGTGTATAAAGCGTTATTAAACACAGAAGACCAAAAGAAACTCAGACAAATAGATTCATATCTAAACCTTCTCAATAAAGCCTATACAGTTCAAATGACAACGCAAGAATTTGAAACCCATAAAGAATTGAGTTATGAGCTCAGCAGCGAAGAACTTATTGCCTTTTTGAATCGTGAATTAGCTGAATTGGGTTATTTTGAAGATTTTATTGCCTATGAATCCATAATCAAAGACACGCAAACCCTAATCACGGATTTCTACACAGTTGTTAATCAGCGTGACCAAGCCTTTATTCGTAATAGCGCCAAACACCAAAGTGATGAGAGCGTGAGCTTTGTTATTGCTGGGGGATATCACACTGAGCACTTAACTCAATTGTGGCGTGACAACCATACATCATACATCGTCCTAACACCCCATATCACATCTGAAACAGAACACTCTCATTACGAAAACCTCCTATTCGCCAATAAACAAACCATCAAACAAAGCCCCGCCATACAATCTGCCGCAACAAGAATGGCTCAATTATCAAACGCAGGAATCACATTTAGAAAAAACTCTAGAAACCTGGTGAATATACTGGCCGAGGCGGCGGCTTCCCGTATGGCTGGCATAGATTCTAATGTGAAAGATTGGTTAGATGCTTTAGAGGGTTATTTTAAAATTAATAAAGAGGACAATGCAGATAGAGCTAGGGAAGTATATCTTAAGTCAATATTGAGATCAATTGATTTGAAAATTAATTTGCCATTAGGAAGAAGTAAATTGATGCTTAGTTCGGATGACTTGCATATTTCCATTATAGATGATTTAACATTATATGCTAAGCCCGAAATGCTTGGGGTTGAATTTGACCATGCATTGGTTCCGCGCGTTGAGCATGTGTTGACAGCCATTGCCCTTTATTTAATTAATAGGTCAGATGAAAAGCCTATAACTAAAGAAGAATTCAATTTATTGGCCAAATTTCTTAAAACATATATCAATCCATCAAAAGAGATTGATATGCCCCTGAATATACCCTCTCTATTTGGTTTGGCTACTAAGACATTTTTTCATTCAGATGAAGCTTTTGCTATTGTTTCAAGCAAATTAAAAAACATGGCCGGTGATTTAAAAGGCTCAAAGGTTAATCCACAAATCAAATCATGGGTGTTGAGAACCGTAGCTCTGAATGTTTATTTACATGGGGCTCATCGTGATTCTGTTTCAGAAGATTCGGATGATGATTTGATAATTCTTGATAAGAATTTGAAATTTTTACTATCTGTACGAAAGCAGAGATGGCTTAGCCTCGAAGACAAAGAGGCAATCGATGCGGCTATTGCCAGGGCTATGTTTCATTTAGTTCCTTTGGTTAATGGCGCATTAGATGTGAGGACATATTACGAGAATCAAAGCGGAGGCATTACTTATAGGCTAAGATCTCAGCTAAAGGCAAGTCTAAAAGAATTAATTATTGATAATAAAGCCTACATTAAAAGGTTAGCTACTAAATATTACTCTATGCGCACTAAGAGTGACGATGCATTGGTTGGTCTTAGAATATTATTTTATAAAAATAGTCGGAATGATAGTTTTGAGCAAAAATTCCTTGATATGATGATTAAAATCGGCAAAAAAAAAGAAGATTTGAAACTTTCACCAGACGAATTCTTTTTAAACCCATCCGTTAGAAATAAAACAACTTGGATTCAAGGGCTTATTGTTGAATTTTATAAAAGAGCATTTAATGTGGGATACGAACCGAATTTGCAATCACGTAAACAAAAATTCCATACATCATTCGCAAAAATTGTGCAAGGCAAGGCTCGCATGGCCGCACCATTTATCAAAGAAGACAGCTTTAAGCGGGAGTTTGCTACGAGGATTAATGGGCTGTTGCTTCAAAAGGGTTGGCTGAAGGCTATTGGTGGTGAATTAGTGGACAAGGTTTATGAGCGCTTTGATCAAGGTTATGAGGGTTTGGGAAATAGGTTTAGTCAAATTCATGCTGAATCTGCTCTAGAGGATTTTTTGGATAGTGTTTTTGGAAAAATAGGGAAAGTTTTGGATAAAAAGGGCATTAGCAGTCTAGAGGGGAATGACGAGGCTAATGCGCGCGCCATCATAGGTGCTTTTAATGCCATATTGCATAAAAGGATTGTGGCTAAGGAGGATGTGGGTAATAAAAAATGGTTTATAGCTCCCGAACAAGAAGAAGCACCAAAAAAACGACGTCGAAAAACGAAGAGGGTAAAGATTAAGAAGGTTGTGGAGAAAGAAAGTCGCCCGTCTATGGATTGGAAGGGAAAGCTATATCGTTCAACTATAGCAACATTAAATTCTTTTTTTGCTCCATTAAAATGGACTTTTACTTTTTTGGTATGGAATTGGCGTGCTTTGATTAAACCCGCAATTTTTACGATGTATATTGCTTTAATGCTTTTTCCAGATAGACCGCTCGAATATATGATTGGGGAGCAAGAGCGTGTCACAATTGAGGAAATTGAGCCTGTTGAATTTAGGGTGTTAACACCTGTTCCAATCAATGATCAAGTATCTCAGGGGATATTGAGAGCATTGAAGCGGACTAAGAATACAGAGTTTTTACGTTATCAATCTATTAGCTCCGTTGTATTCACGCCATTACCAGATAACCAAACCCAAATAAGCACAATTCTAGCGCGGGATGCTCTAGCTATACCAGAATTCAATACGCATATTATTCCCAATAATCGTGAGCTAACAGAAGATGAATTGGATGAAATTCAAACAGATCTTTTAGGCGTTAGTTATCTCCAACACATCGATTTTAAGCAAGCAATTCTAAAAGCCATATTTTTGGGCTCAATCTCAGCTGTGATTTTGTTCCCTCTAATCATATTCCACCTATTCCGACGCAATACCGCCGACATGATACGCATGCCGTCAGCAAGGCCCAAAGTTGAACGACTCACCGCAGATGACCCCCGCCGCCTTGATGATGATATTGCGTCACGCATGGCAGAGAATAAACGTAGAGTAAAAGTTGATGCGGCTTTGGATGAAATTGGCGCACAAGCTAAGGATGGATTAGAGCGAGAGCTTTTGAAAGCCTTAGGATTGGGTGCGGATGATTTGACTCGATATCAGACAGAATATAGTTATAGTGAATCTGAAATAAGAGACTTGTTCCTAGCGGTACCTTTGGCTCGGTCACAATATGTGCAAGAGGCATATATAAGTCATGTTAACGAATTCATTCAAGATCAAAAAGCAAAGCCTTTAGCAAAAGGGTTGGGTCGGTTTTTTGAATGGTATTTTGGTTATGGCACCATAAAGTATACTCAAAAAACTATGGATAGTCTTATGAACGGTGCCATGAAAATGATTGTAGACGAAGATGAGCGGTTGGGAGGTAGCTTTGAATTGAATCGGCAATTGATTCATGATCTTGAGATATTGGAGCTTCAAGCTCCTATCAAGCGCATACTCATTGCTGAGGATGAAAATCCTATTATTGAAGAATATAAAAGAGCCTTTGACCCCTTAGTCTCTCAAGGTGAATTAGAAGTTGAATATGCGAAGACTGCCGAAGAAGCATATGCCATGCTAGAGCGAGACCCCCAAAAGTTTCAATTAATCATTACGGATAGATCTATGCGCAGTACAAAGCCGGATCCTAGGTTCCAATCTAGAGGCGCTAAAGATGAGAATGCACAAGGCGATTACCTTGTTTTGGAAGCGAGAAATACATTGAAGTTAAAAATTCCAGTTATATTTATAAGCGGAGAACCCCATACAGCTGAGGCGCTAGAATCCTTCAACAATGCCATTGGAATGTCTAAAATCATACTTGACCCACCCATACGAATCGCTATTTCAAGATTGATCCGTAAAAGTAAATCTCTTGCCACTCGTATGACTGATTCGGATTCGTCAATGCGATTGGTTGAGCGTGATGATGTGGATGATAATTTTATTTGGGGCTTATTGCCAGAACAAATACTTCAAAATAGATTACAACTTGAATATCCGGAGTCGTTATTAATTCGTGAAGATGTGGGTTCGTGGTTAGGTGGGCAAATGGTATTAGACTTGGGTGCAGGAGTTAATATGAAGCATATTCGACATTTGCTTAGTTATGGTCTTGTTACCTATCACGCTATCAATGACGATTTTCTTCCTGAAGTGACTCCCGATCCATTTGCGCATGCAATTCGTTTTCAAGAAGATTGGCCTATTGACGAGAAGTCAATTACCTATGCCATGAGAAATTTGGCATTAGGCGTTGATGTTTCACAAGAGATTGATGCGAGTTTGTGGTCTGGAAATCTCCAAGCCGATTATGAGCATATAGCTAGAGAATTGTATAGAGTTACGGGTGAGGACGCATTTGTAGATATTTACTTTGGAGAAGCTGGTAACCCCGAATTAAGGGATGCATTTTTAAAACAAGGGTTTTATGTGGAAGATTGGGAGGGTGTGCGATTATTCCTAAGTAAAAAGCCATTATCCGCAATCTTAGAGAGAGTGTATTCAAAAATAAACGATTCAGTTCAAGCCAAACCATTAATAGATCAGCTCGGTTCTTTGATTGCGCCATCAGTTGGAGAGCCTAGTTATGGAGCGGGTATGATGGACTTAATGGAGCAATTGAGGCAACGGGCTATTGATGATATTGGACGCGCAGATGATGATGCGCCGACTGAATTGAGAATGGCTGATTTTGTGGCAGTAGAAAAAAGAATAAATAAAGCAGAGCCAAATGAATTAGATATAGCGCGTATGACACTTGCTCCGGATATGCATTCATTTTTGATGAGTTCGAGTGAGGATGATGGGGTGGTTGAATTTAGGCATCAAGGAGCTCGATTGGCCATTGTGGATGATGAAGGTGTTCAAACTTTTGTAATAGCCAATCTAAGCTTAGTGAATGGTATTCGCAATCGTTGGCGCGAAGGATTATTAGAAGTGAGATCCCTTGTTTTTGATCAATCCAAGCGTAGAACTCAGGCCTTGGCCCGTAGTGTGTTGCGCGCGAGACAATCTAGGGATACAAGCGAATTGATGCCAGCTATACATATGCCAATTGAGTTATTGGGTGGGGATGAATTGAATGAAGTTTTGATTGGCGAACAAATGCAATTAATTGACTCGACGCTCGATCTTTTGATTCAACAAGGTGTGTCTATACAATTAGATTTTGGCTTGAATAGATTATTGAAGATATGGTTTGAAGAAACCTATCCGCAATACAAATCTCTCTTAAATGATTTGAAGCCGGGTCAAAAAATCATTGAGCTTAATACCGCTGAAGGACTTAGGCAATTACACTCTGAAGGCCAATTAAAATCAGCCTATCATGTGGCCAATGGGATTTCTCAGCAAGCCAAGTCAGGCTCGCTACTCCATGAAGAATTGCTGACAGCCACCTTAAAAGGCTTGCATGCTGAAGTGCCACAAGCTTTATCGCGTACGCATGCATTCACCACAGAAGCGAATTATAAACTCTATTGGAATGCAAGCCACCAAGGCTTAATCACATCTTCTGATGGTGCAGATATTCTAGGCCTAGGCCACCAATACGCACTCAAATTACGCGTCACCCTAGATGAAGTCGTCCGCATGGCCAATCTCGTCCAAGACTGGATATCTACAGCCGCTTAACCGATTTTAACACCCCGGGAGTGTTAAAATGGTTGTATTGGAGACAGCTGCTTAATGACGGTTTAAGAACTTAGGGCGTTGATTATTGTGTGCAATTGGGCAGCCATATAGAGCGGGAAGGTGTGGCGACTAGAATTACTTGGTTGATAATGTTTGCCACAAAATAAAAGAGCCAATTGAGGGTTGTATTTAGCCTGAAAGACACTAAGACTCTTAGCCTTGGTGCTGACACCAGCTTTAACTTCAATCGGTATTAGCGCGCCACTACTTTCTGTAAGAAATTCAATTTGGGAAGTATTTTCTTGCCAATTATAAAGATGATTTTCCTCTAAACCAACTAGTTCTTGTAAGATAAAGTTTTCGGCAAAGTAACCCTTATACGTACCATAATCATATTCAATAATTGACTGAGGGGATAAATTCATCATTGCTCCCAAAATACCAATGTCAAAAAGATAAATAATGAAACGATTGTTTTGAGTGTAAGCCTTCAAAGGTAGTTTGGCTTTTTCACATATAGGAACTTTGTGAATTAAGCCAGCGTTTATCAACCATTGTATGGGAGCCTCTAATTCCGCATGCTTCGAATTGTTTCTCAAGACATCTTTAACGATGAATTTTTTGACGCTGTGAGATTCCCTGGCTAATTGAAGGGGTATGCTTTCTAAGACAGATTGAATTTTGATTGATTTCAATTTTCCGGAGTGCTTGGCAATATCGTCTTTATAATCTTGCAAAAGATTGTTTTGTAATTGTCTAACTTTTTGAAATACTTCAGGCAAATCTTTTATATTATCAATAAAAGTTTTGACAACTTCAGGTAGTCCGCCTGTTATCATATAAAATTTTAGATACCGCCAGGCTTCCTCGTGTATTATCTCACTTTGCAATTCATTAATCTTAAAATTTTGTAGAGCTTCGTTGAGTACAGGGACATTTGCAGCATCTAAAAATTCAAAAAAAGTCATGGGTCGCATATGAACGCGCTCGACTTTTCCGACTGGAAAGGATACTTGATTAAGCCCAACCCCTAAAAGTGATCCAGATGCAATCACAAACCAATGCGGACATTGTTCGGCAATATATTTTAAAGAAGTAATGGCTCTGGGTACTTTTTGTATTTCATCGAAAATAATCAAGTCTGCTTCAGGATTAATCTTAATACCTTTGCGAACAGAAAGACTTTCTATCAGGCGTGCAGGGCTAAGTGAATTTTCAAATATCTTAGTGAGTGAATGATCTTCTTCAAAATCAAAGTGATGACAGGCTTCAAATTCTTGCTCACCAAAATCCAGCAATGAATGTGTCTTGCCAACTTGTCGCGCGCCCATTAATAGCAATGGTTTTCTCTGAGGTTTTTTTTGCCATTCAATTAATCGTATTGTGACACTTCTTTTCATATTTACTCCTATTATTCATATGAATAATACCATAAAACTACACTTATTCATATGAATAAGTGTAAACAATCCTATAAGTAGTTGAGGTCACCGCCTTGGCGATGATAATTATGTTGCACTGCCTCGTGATGACGTTTTTAATTAGATAGAGCTCAACCAATTTTAACACCCCGGGGGTGTTAAAATGGTTGATGTGGCAGTCATTATGGGCAGATACCTAGAATAGTGCTCATTATTATGCTACACTATATGTGAGTGAGGGGGATATTATGAAAAATATTAATGTGGTTCCAGTGACGGAGTTTCGGATTCATGCCTTGGAGGCAGTTAGGCGAGTGAATCGTTTAGGTGATGAGATTGTGATTACGGCTAATGGCCGTCCTGCGGCGGTTCTGATTTCTTTTGATGAGTGGGAGTCGATTGTGGAGACTGTGGCGATTAAGCGTGATCCGAAAATTATGAGTCAAATCAAAGCTTCAACCGCTTATTTGAGTAAAGGTGGGAAAGGAATACCGGCTGATAGTATTGATTGGGGCAATGCGTGAAATGGAAATTGGTTATCACACCGAGAGTACAACTAGCCCTACGAACTTACTCACCTCAAATCAAACGATATATTCGACAAGCTCTTGAATATATACATCAAAATCCTGAAGTTGGTAAACCTCTTAAAGATGACCTTGCGGGGTTCCTATCCTTTAAAGTGAGGCGCTTTCGTATTGTGTATCAAATCAAGCGCAAGGTAGTCACTATTTACGTTATTGCTATTGGCCATAGGCAAAGCATATATGATGATTTGAGCGATGAGAGTAGTGAGTAGGGTCTGAGATTACCACAGCCCTTGTTCCGCAGGCTATCTCAATAAATAGTACGTGTCCCTATTTATTTATATTTAGAGGGTGATGGAGACGGGGCAGTGGTCGGAGCCTTGGACTTCGTGGAGGATGGTGGCTGTTTTGAGTTTTTTGGTGAGGCGCTTGGAGAGGCAGAAGTAGTCTAGGCGCCAACCTAGGTTGCGGTTGCGGCAATTGTGCATGCGGCTCCACCAGGTGTAGTTCTCAGGCTTGGTATTGAATTCCCTAAATGAATCTATGAAGCCTGTTTTGATCATATTGTCAAAGCCTGTTCTTTCTTCCGGCGTGAAGCCGTGGTTTTTTGCATTGCCCTTAGGATTGGATAAGTCGATTTCGGTATGAGCGACATTGAAGTCTCCGCAATAAATCACGGGTTTTTTCTTATCCAATTTTTTTAAGTATTTTAAAAAAGCCTTATCCCAATCGACTCTGTAGGGGAGTCGCGCTAGTGTTCTTTGTGAATTGGGTATATAGGCGTTCACTAAGTAGTATTTAGCGTATTCCGCCGTAATGACGCGCGCTTCTTTATCAAATTCTTTATGTCCCATCCCAAGCTTAATATCGAGAGCTTTAACTTTGCTGAATATGGCTACACCGCCATAACCAGGGCGTGTGCCATGATTCCAATAGGTGTGATACTTAGGCACGTCTAATACATATTCAGGTCCAGGTGTCCGAGTTTCCTGAAGGCAGAGAATGTCGGGCTTGGTCTTTTTTAAGAAATCCCAAAAGCCTTGTTTTTGCACTGAGCGTATTCCATTGATATTCCAAGAAATGAAGTGAGTAGATTTTGTAGGCATTTTTATATCCTTTGTAACCCAGCTTCGCTATGAGGCTTCGAATGAATTTGAATGAGTTCTTTTTCTGTTGAGGCTTGCAATGAAATTAATTTGAAGTGTAGTTGCGCTACATTGAGAATTAATTTTTGAAGCATAACGATAACAGAGAAAGAACTCATTCAAATTCACCGATTTCTCATGGCGAAGTTGGGTGTTTTTGACATTTTGGGCATATGTGGCTGGAGCGTTGGGCCACGAGCATGCGTTGAATAATTTGTTTGCAGCGCAGGCAGGGTAGGCCTGTGCGGCGAAATACATTAAGATCTTCTTGATTGCTGCCTTGCTTGCCACTCGCACTATAGTAATTGGTGCTGGACTTACCTAAAGAAGTTCCACAATTGCGAATCCCTTTTTTGAGCACCTCAATTATACTGCTATGTAGATTTTTGATATTAATAGGCGTCAACGCATCGGACTTTGATGCTGGATGGATTTTGGCTAACCACAATGCTTCATCTGCATAAATATTGCCTATACCAGCGACAAAAGTTTGATCTAGTAAGAGAGGTTTGATTTGGCGAGACTTGGTTAATAATGATTTTTTGAATTGAGTGAGTGCAAAGTCTTTAGTTAGGGGCTCAGGTCCTAATCGGCCTAATTTGGTTTGCGCGTCTTCAACGAATGAGAGGCGGCCAAACTTACGTGTGTCATAGAATCTCAAGCTTTGACCATTTTTGAGAGTGAAGATGACATGTTCGTGTTTTTGACGTTTCTCTGCCGCATCTTTAAAATAAAAACGACCCGTCATACGCAAATGCGTGATTAAGGAATACTCATTCGACAATGTCATGACAATGTATTTGGCTCGACGATGTACGGAGGTGACATGTAGACCTTGGACTTGTTTACAGAATACTTTGGCCGATGGGCATTCAATGGTTCGCGGCCAATATACTTGTGTCTTTGTGATGGTGGATCCAATTAGGCCGGATTTGTTCAAATCACGCACCACGGTCGCTACTTCTGGTAATTCTGGCATAAGACTCTCCTTTAACATCGTCATTGTGAGCCGCGTAGCGAGACATCTAATGCCGGCAAAGCTAGAATGGCGCCGGCTTGAGCATGGCTCATGATGATGAATGTGGGGGATATTATAACCTCAAATAGGATAATTTGAAGAGGCTGAGATTGCCGCGGCCAAAAAGCGGCCTCGCAATGACGTCGGAGCATAGCGCCTAATTTAAGGGTAAAGGAGGGAATTGTGTTAAAATACCCGGCTCTATGAACATACATGAATCAGCATCCCCCTATGCTCCAAGTGACTTGAAGCGTGGCCTGGATGCCCTAGAACAATTTGGAAATATGGTCTATTTGGTGGCTAATAAGGGCCCTATTAGCCAAGAATTGCTCCAAAGCACAATAAAGCAATGGGATGACTCAAATCCTAATGCCAAGGCTTATGCGTGGGATACAGTCTCAGAGCCCGATTTTAAGAAGTCCTTTGTGGCTATTGCTACCATTGATCAATTTAGAGAAATTGAGAAAAATGCCGTTTTGGCAAATCAATTGCGTTTTATTCTATGTAATCAAGCGGATTTGAATATTAAGCGCGAAAAAAGAGTTTTGATTATTGGTGCAACGGCATTTTTGGGCAAAGCCTTTTATGAGGTTTTTGGCCATGCTTATTTAAATGTTGTGGGAACTGGGTTTGGTAAGGCTGAATCCATGGGTATGCAATATCTGGACATAACTAACCCAGAAGGTGTCGCTAAATTTTTTGAAACAAATCAGGAATTTGATATTGTTGTTTATGTATCAGGTGAAGCCAATGCTGATAAGGCACAAGTCGATCAAGCAAGAGCTTATGCCTTAAACACTAAGCCAGTTGAGTTGATAGCCAAATACTTTAGCAAAGGTCAATTTGTTTATATTTCTACAGAATATGTCTTTGATGGAGAGACGGCACCTTACACATCTCATTCCGAACGTAAGCCCAAGAATTATTATGGCCAAACAAAAAAGGAAGCTGAAGACTTAACTTTGCAAAAGTTTGATCACCCAATAGTGATTCGCATGGGTGCTTTGTATGGATACAATGGGCCTGATGACAAAAAAACAACTGTGGCTGGAATTGCACAAAATATTAAAACAAATCAAGCTATTGATATTGATGAATTACAAATCAAACATCCCATTATTTTGGAAGATGCAGCATTAACCTTAATTAAATTACTAGACCATAAGGCTGAAGGCATATTCCAAGCCAATGGTGCTATGGGTGTGAATAAGGTGGAATTATCTAAACAAATGGCAAAGGTTTGGTCTGAAGTTGGCAATTCACCTTATACGGCGTCCATTGCGGGTAATCAGAAGACGGACATGTCAGACAAGCCTCGTGATACGGAAATGGTTAATGTGGATACACCTCGATCTATAGGGGGCGGGATGCGTTACATGTTTGATGAGTTGAAATTAGAAAGCATTAAAAAGGTTTGAGTATATGAAAATCGCATCCCCGAACTTATCTGCTAAAGAAATTGATCTTTTGAGTCGTTTTCCAATTCGATTTGAAGAAGGAAATTTTGCAGATTATATGTGGGGCGGACATGAGCTCTATAAGCTCAAAGGCATGATATGTGATTCTTCAGAGCCAGTTGCAGCTGAGTCTTGGGAGATTTCTGGACACCCCAAATACCCATCCCGCATTCATTTACCTGGCGGAGCACCTTTTACTTTTTTGGAATTACTTTATGATATTAATATTGCCAAACAAATATTAGGCCCTAAGGTTGTTCAAAAATTCTCAAATGATTTTCCAGCTTTAATTAAATTCTTTGACGTACAAAAGCATATGTCAGTGCAAGTGCATCCATCAGACCATGTAGCAAATCAATGGGGCGAAACAGATCCGGGCAAGGGTGAAGTTTTTATAGTTCTAGAGACATACGCAAATGCCGAATCCGCACTTTATTTGGGTTTGAAAGAGGATGTGGATCAAAAACAATTTGAACTCGCCTTGAACGAGGGTAAAAACTTACTTGAATACATGCATAAAGTTCACGTTCAGCCAGGCGAAGTTTATGCTTTGCCTTCAGGTGTGATTCATTGTTGGACGGGTGGGACTATGGCAGTCGAAATCACTGAGCCTAGCGATTTGACCTATAGACTGTATGACTTTGGACGGGGTCGACCAATGCATTTAGAAAAAGGATTGGCAGCTATTAATTTTGAAATACAAAATGGACCTAATTTAGAGAAGACAACCAAAGTGGACTGGCAACCTTCTTTGATTCCAGACTTGGAAGAAGTGCCAAATGACAATTGTTTGCGTATTGAACGCATTCATTTAAATGCAACAAAGGGCGCTATTGATATTCCAACCGATCATACCTTTGATGCCTTGATGGCTATAGATGGTTTGGTGGAATTGTCTTCTGATACGGGTGATTGGGAAGTACGGTTGAACAAAGGCTTCTCTATGCTCATACCCGCGGGCGCTGGAGACTATACAGTTCGAAACTTGGCAGGTGAGAGTGCGAGCCAAGTATTGCGCATCACAGCAAGGGTAGAGGATAATTAATTATGACGACTCCCAAAAAATCTACGTCTAAATCTATATTGAATGATGAACAGCGCTATTGTTCACCAGGCGATACCGTGCATTATAATTCGCCTCCAAAAATGTTCACGGAATGTGACGGGTCTTTTGTGTATGACAACCAAGGTAAGCCGTATTTGGATTTGCAGATGTGGTATTCGGCCGTTAATTTGGGTTATCGAAATCCGGATGTTGCAAAAGCACTCTACAAACAAATGGAAACCTTACCTCAAATTGCTAGCTCCTATTTGCACCCAGGCAAAATCAATTTATCTAAAAAATTAGCTCTAAGAACTCAAAAGTCATTTGGAGAAAAAGGAAAAATTCATTTTAATGTAGGTGGTTCTCAAGCCGTTGAAGATAGCATTAAGCTTATGCGTCGCACCACAGGTAAGTCACGGTTTTTTGCTTTTGAAGGTAGTTATCATGGGCGTACTTTGGGTGCTACGGAATTAACGTCCAGTTATCGCTACCGTAAGCCCTATGGCTCATTTGCGAATAGAGCCGAGTTTGTGCCCTACCCCTATTGCTTTCGCTGTCCTTATGGCAAAAAATTAGATAGCTGTAATTATTATTGCGTTGATCAATTTGAAAGAAGATTTGAGAGTGAATCTGGATCATTGGTGGACACTAAAACTAATGAATCTGAATTTGGTGCCTTTTATATAGAGGCAGTACAAGGGACGGGCGGTTATATATTTCCTCCAAAAGATTATTTTAAACGCCTCAAAAAAGTCTTAGATAAGTACGGAATCCTCATGGTTGATGACGAAATTCAAATGGGTTTTTATCGTACAGGCAAATTCTGGGCTATAGAACATTATGGTGTGACGCCTGATGTCCTCACATTTGGCAAAGCATTAACTAATGGCATGAATCCATTGTCCGGTTTTTGGGCCAAAGATAAATTGTTAACCAAAAAAGCTTTTCCAGCAGGATCTACACATTCAACGTTTGCTTCCAACCCAATGGGGACAGCAGCCGGCGAAGAGGTGCTGGACTTGCTAGGGCATAAGAATTTGGAGTCGCGCATTAAGCGTGCCGCTAAACAGTTTGAGGGTATATGTAAAAAGCTGCAAAAGAAATACAAAGTTATTGGTGACACCGAGGTCAAAGGATTGGCCATTCGATTAGAAATTTGTCAAAAAGATGGCTATACGCCGAATCGCGAACTAACAGATTTGATTTATGCTGAAGGACTTAAGGGTAATTTATTATATAAGGGCAAACGCATGGGCTTGGTATTGGATATTGGTGGACATTATAAAAATGTTTTCACATTATCACCCTCATTCAATATTAGTGATGCCGAAATTGCCATGGCGGATAATTTGCTCAATCAATTGTTTAAAAAATTTGCTTAATTTTAGATGTCATCCTGAGACGCCTGCCTGCCGGACAGGCAGGCGCGAAGCAAGCGGCGTAAGGATCCCCCAGCAGCCGCGTAGCAGGATCCATACGTAGCAATGAAAAGTTTTTTGCTGTGGGATTGTCACGTCGCTACCGCTCCTCACAATGACAGGTTTAAGGTGTGGCCAATATTATGAAAGGCATATTGATAAGATTATTAGGCACAGCAGCTATAGTGATGGCCATATTGATTTTTGGACTTAAGCCTTCATTTTCTCAAATAGAGATGAGTGCAGCACAGAATCATACTTGTTCGGATTGTTTGACTTATACACAAGATGCATTTGAGATATTTCAGAAGCATTATTATTTAAGAATCACACCAGAATCATTTAAGGATTATCAAAAATTGTATTTAGAGAATGATTTTTTACTACTCAAAAAAGAACAGCGCCCCAATGAAGAATTGAAGCATGCAGCTGTGCGCCATATGATTGAATCCCTAAAGAATGACCAAGATCGCTTCACACGTTTTGTGCCCGCATCTAATTCTAAGACTTTTAAACAAATCACTGAGGGCATTAAAGAAGATTCGGGAATTCAAATTGAAGAGAATGAACGTGGGTATGAGGTTATTGAAGTTCAAAAGCGCTCTAAAGCTGCGGAGAGTGGAATTAAAAAAGGTCAATTAATCACTTCTATTCAAAATACTTCGACCAAAGATATGGCTATTGAAGAAGTCCAATCAAAACTAGATTTACCCGCAGGCGAAGAAGCTCAAATAGAAGTAAAAACTCAAACTGGTCAGACTCAAACCAATACTATTACAGGTGCAGCCTATGAATATGAAACAACCATATCCTCCACGATGACAGAAGAAGAGGGTTTGGGTGCAATCCTATCAAAGAATGAGTCGAACGGCGAATGGACAGTTGAGGGTGTTGTTGAACGTTCGCCAGCTGCAAAACAAAACCTAATTGCTAAGGAAACCATTATAGCTATTGATGATGTATTAATTGAAGAAATGGCGGAAGCTAATGTGTCTGATAAATTTAATTCACCTAAAGGCCAAGTGGTGCAGCTAAAAGTTGAGAATGCAGCTGGAGAAGTTAGAGACTTGGCCATAGAATCAAAAGCTTTTTATGCACCGACTGATATGGATGATATCACCATAACTACACCTGGAATATTGACCTTAGCAATAGAATTATTTAATGATTATTCGTATCAAGATACATTGGACCAAATCAAAGGTTTGGGCCTTGAGAATATACAACATATTATTATTGATTTGCGACAGAATATGGGTGGTGACGGGTTTGCCGTTATAGAATTCTTAAGCCTTTTCTTTAATGAAAATGAATTACTTTTTTGGGTGGACGTTGATTTTGAGCCTGCACCCATCAATGCATTATTGAGTCAAATCCATTATGAAGGCCCGATCACTGTCTTGGTGAATAATCACACGGGTAGTGCAGCTGAATTATTTGCTAACGTGCTGCAGAAGAAAAAAAGAGGACATATTATTGGTCAGAACACTGAAGGCTCAACCCTATTGAAACAAATTCACGTGCTAAGCGACCAATCATCTCTATATCTCACTGCTGCTAAAGTGTATGCGCATGATAAAGAAGAGTTGGGTTTTAAAGCATTGGTGCCAGATCAAGCTCTGAATGTAAACGAAGACTCATTAGATTATGCGCTCAAAGAATTAGAAGGGTCACTTAATTGATTAGATTAACTAACGTAGTCCTAATATTGGGCTTATTGATATTGAGCACGTCAGCTGTTTGCGCTCAAATAAATGCCCCTGAATTCATGATGATTCAAAATGAATTGATATGTGTTACTGAGTCGCATTGCGAGGCTGAATTGAAAGCGATTCCAAATCACACTAATTTAGTTATTATTCAGGGTCGCATACATATAGAAGACGCTTATGGGGGTGTATGGGAGCACTTTGGTTATTTATGTGAGCGTGATGGCAATGCATTTGTGCCACGTTTTGATTTATTAGGCGAACACCAGAGTATGTTCAAAGTTGAATTTGAAGACTTCACTCAAGACGAGGCTAATGAATTAATTGTGACGGGCCCCACTGGCTTGCATTCTGCATTCATTCGCGTCATTGACATTGAATTAGGTGAGCCTGCTTTATTATTTGAAAAAAATACCAATACGCCTAATGTTTATATTCAAAAGTTAGCGGGTAATGCTCAAATCGTTATTGAAGAAGCCTTGATTGCACCTGATTATGTAGAGGGTAAAAGAACATCCAATATTTATGAATGGAATGGAAGGGGCTTTGCTGATGTCGCTACTTCCTGATACACGCACCAAAAGTGCCACTATTCACATTGAGCCTAAGAATGATGGGTCTATACGATTATTTTTAATGTTAGAAGGACGACGCATGTCGGCTGCCTCTCCGTTTTTGCCAGCCCCTTATAAAGAATTAATACAGTCTCAGAGGCAATCTGGGTCAATCGAAAGGGATTTGGTCGATTTTTTATACCGCACAGGCTATTCAGAAGCGATACATGTCCACACCGCTAAGGGCATTGTTGAAGTTTGGTGGGATCCAAGTTTGGAATTGGGCGGGAAGACGGAGTTGGATATTGTCGGTGGCCTAGTTCGCGTACAACGCGTGGCTGTGAATAGATCTAAACCTACTCAACTAATACATGAATTCACCTGCTTGGGTGATGTCTTAGCTGTATGTGTTCAGGAAAAAACACTTTGCCGTATATCTGATCAAAGCGGATGGTATATCGCGAATATGCTCGAAGAACCCGAAGTCGCCCAAGACGACACGGGTGAATATGATATTGAATATGACCCAAGCGCTGACCCTTCGGGACATATGAGTCAAGGTGACGAAATTGATGTTAACCAAATTCAAGATCCAAAGACTAATGCTGATATTGAAGAAAATAATTTTGATGATATGTCCGAACCTTTTGAAATACCCATAGATGTATTTGTTGGCAAAAAAATTTCTTATCCGGCGACAATGCGTGAGTCTTATCACAAAGACTTGATTCTAAAAGCCAAGAATGAAAATGTGATTCTAGGTCAAAAATCGTTGGATGCACGCGTGGCCATAACCAAACACACAACTAATGATGAAATGGCAGTTCAGGTATCATCTTATTGGGATGAAAAACCATTCTTTTTGGGAGATGACTTACAAAAGTACTTTGATTATCTCGGCTTTCATCGTTTTAAGACTTTGAGGCGGAAGAAGAATAAAGAAGAATTGTGGAGTCTTTGTTTTAAGCTTTTAGAAACCGATTATGATTTGACTGAAGACATCATATCTGAGGCCATACCTAAGCTCAAACTATCTCAAGAGGAATCAGATGCAGCTGCCGAATATTTGCGTAGATTTGCTAAAAAATTCATCCAACATTGTTCGGAGCAATTATTAATTTCTAAAGGACAATGGTTTAGTGTTGGTTTGGACTCTAAACAAATGGGCCTGATTCATCGAGCTATAGCAGCTTATTTTGATGTGAATATGATTAAGAGTATGGATACTGGTCAGGCAATAGTGCCTGCAGGAATGTTCTTTGCGCGACTCAAAGTCTTTTTTAGTCATATGAAAAAAATGGGTGTTGGCGTTTATTTTAATCAAAGGTCTATTCAAAGCACGCAATTCAAATTCACTGTATCAGCGCCCAAGACATCCAATATTCAATGGTTGGATGTGGATCCCAAAATTGAATGGGATGGCAAAATGGTGTCAGAAGCTGATTGGAAGTGGATATTGCAACGCAATGGCGTGATTGAACATAACGGTAATTTGGTTATATTAGACGACTCTTCTTTTGAAGTTTTGATGAATTTGAAGGACTTAATGGATCCGGGCAAGCTCAAACGCAAAAACCAAGTTCAAAAAACCTCCCGTCTCCAAATCCTAGATTGGATACATTTGCGCAAATTTGGAGTGAATGTTGAGCTTTCGGATGAACAGGAAAGAATTGTGGAGAATTTGCTTAACTTTAACAGTATCAAACCTAGGGATTTACCTACCGGGTTTAGAGGGAATCTAAGAGATTATCAAAAAGAAGGCTATGATTGGATTGGCTTTTTATACGAACATCAATTAGGCGGGTGTTTGGCAGATGATATGGGCTTAGGCAAAACAATTCAGGCAATTGCTTTTTTAGGTGGTTTAAAAGAACAGCGCTTTAAACAATTAGGTGTTGAAGAGTCAAAAGACCATATGCCACACCTATTAGTTGTTCCACCGACATTAGTTTTTAATTGGAAAAGTGAATTTGAAAAGTTTTATCCAGAAATGAAAATAAGCGATTACACAGGCACCGGTAGGCGCTTGGAGTATTCATCGGCGGATGTCATTATCACGAGTTATGAGGTGGTGCGCAAGGATATAGAGAAGCTAGAGAAGAAAAATTTTCACAGCATTGTTTTTGACGAAGCGCAATTCATCAAAAACATTCATGCCAAGAGAACCATGACCGCTCGTCGTTTAAAGGGCAGATTCTCACTAACTCTTACAGGCACACCTTTAGAAAATCACTTAGGCGAGTATTATTCAGTGCTAGATTTGTCATTACCGGGATTATTGGGTGATTATAATACGTTTGCACAATTAGAAGCTGATGACACTATGAAGCGATCTATCAGGCGCGCTAGGCCTTTTGTGATGCGCCGTTCTAAAGAAACCATACTTAAGGAATTGCCATCAAAACAAGAATCTGAAATACGTTTTGAAATGACTAAAAAGCAAAAAGCCTTGTACCAAAAGGTGGTTTCCAAAGTTAAAAAAACCATTTCGACCGCTTTTAAAGAAAAGGGCGCCGGACAAGCCAATATCACGGCACTCACGGCCATATTGAGATTGAGGCAATTATGCGTTTCACCACGTGTATTGGATCCTAATATTGACGAGATTTCGCCTAAGCTTGAATACTTATCCCAAAAATTAGAAGAATTAATTGTAGAAGAACACAGTGCTTTAGTGTTTTCGCAATTCACATCGAGTTTAGATGTTTTGGAGCAAGAATTACAAAAAAGAGGTGTGGAGTATTTCCGCATGGATGGCTCCGTATCACAAGCCAAGCGCAAGACTATGGTCGAGGCATTTCAATGTGGCGCCGGACCACCAATATTTTTGATTAGTTTAAAAACGGGTGGTGTGGGACTCAACTTAACACGAGCAAGTTATGTCTATATGCTAGACCCTTGGTGGAATCCAGCGGTGGAGAATCAAGCCGCTGATCGCGTGCATCGCATAGGCCAAACCAAAAGTGTGTTTGTGACGAGACTTATTATGAGTCATTCTATAGAAGAAAAAATGATGGTCTTAAAACAACATAAGTCCGATCTCTGCGACAAAGTTCTGGAGCAAGCCGGCCAAGGTATCAAGAGAAGCCAATTCTCCAAAGAAGACTTTGACTACCTCCTTAGCTAAAAAAATAACGTCATCCTGAAGCTCGCGCCTGCCTGTCGGCAGACAGGCAGCAAGAGCTGTGAGGATCTCCCAGAATGTATTTGAGTTAAGCGATACTAGCCTATTATCATAAATTTCTATGGGATTTTCGCGCCATTTACCCTGTACGGCTCAGTTTAATTTTATTCGATTAATAGTAGTCTTTCAGAAGCAAAAAACTAGACACTTTCAAACACGCAATATATTTGTATATACAATTGTAATAGAGTATACTCTGAATAGATGAAAGACTTTAAATGGAACCCCACCAAGTCGATAAGGTTAAAGAAATCTAGGGGCGTATCATTTGAAGATATTATCAAATCAGAGTTGGTGGATATCTTAGAGCACCCAAGACGACCTGAACAGATGTATATGCTGTTTCTACATAAGAAATACATATGGGTGGTGCCCGCGGTAGAAGAATCCGACTACATATTTTTTAAAACGTTGTATGCCAGTCGAAAATATACGAAAAAATATAAGGAGAATAATTCATGAAACAAATAAAGCTCTCCAAGCAAGAACGAGAAATAGAAGATGCATTAGTAGGAGGCAAATTTGCACGTGTGAGTAAGACCCGTTTTGATGAGATTGCAAATGCCATTACGAGGCGTAAAAAAGATACGGTACTCAACTTACGTGTGAATAGCCAAGATCTTAAAATTATCAAGCAAAAAGCTAAGAAGCTAGGTGTAAAATATCAAACTTTCATATCCGAAGTTTTGCACCAATTAGCTGTGTAATTTGACCACTAAGCGCATTTCTTATAGGATGGCTTTATGAAACAAGACACTTTTTCTGAATCGGTTGAATGCCCTCAATGTGGATACGATATTGAGCTTTCTGAGGCTGTGTCTAAGGATATGGAGAAAAAGCTCAAGTCTAAATTCCTCATCGAAAAAAAGACTTTAGAAGCCAAGCTCAAAAAAGACTTAGAAGCCCAAGAAACAGCCTGGGAAACACGTCTTGAAGATGAAAAAACTCAAATCACATCTAAACTACAAAGTAAAATCCGCAAAGAAATCAAATCAGAACTCAAAGAACTTGAATCTGAAGTCCAGCGCCAAGAAAAGCTATTAGAAACAGCTAGAAAAGATGAATTAGATCTCAGACGCCAAAAGAAAGAAATCGAAGAGCGCGAGCGTAATTTGGAATTAGATATAGCCAAACGACTCGAAGATGAATCCAAAGTCACTTATGAAAAGGCGTTAACGGAATTCAATGCCAAACATCGCTTAGACATTGCTGACAAAGAAAAGCAATTAACAGCCACTTTGCAACAAGTTGATGAATTGAAGCGTAAGCTGGAGCAGAAGTCTCAACAGGCGCAAGGCGAGGTTTTGGAATTAGAATTAGAAGATTTTTTGCGTAAAGAATTCCCCTTTGACGATATTCAACCCGTAGCCAAGGGCGTACGGGGAGGAGACATTGTTCAGATAGTCAAAACGCAATCCGGCAATCCCTGTGGCCAAATACTTTGGGAAACCAAACGCACCAAAACATGGAGTGATTCTTGGATACGTAAACTCAAAGATGATTGTCGTGAGGCCAAGGCTGACATAGCTGTTATCGTTTCTCAGTCTTTACCCAAGGGATTTCATCACTTTAGGCAAATAGATGGTGTATGGGTTACTGATATTCCTTCAGCTATTAGTCTGGCCTTAGCCCTACGCCTTGTCTTGGTTAAAGTATCCAAAGCTAGGCAGCATGAGAGCGGCAAGCGTGACAAAATGGAATTGGTGTATGAATATATGACGGGCAATGAATTTCGCCATAGAGTCGAAGCTATAGTCGAAGCTTTTCGCACCATGCGTGATGAATTGGACTTTGAAAAACAGGCCATTCAGCGCATATGGGCTAAACGCGAAAAACAAATCGAGAATGTTGTCTCAAATACCATTGGTTTATATGGTGATTTGGAGGGCATAGCTGGTCCTGCCATGCCAAATATACCAGCCTTAGACCTACCTCTAGACACCCAAGATAAATAACACCCACCTTTTAAACTATATTATAATATTGAGAACATACGTCATTGCGAGAAGCGCGTAGCTGCGACGAAGCAATCTCAGACTTAGATTGCTTCACTGCGTTCGCAATGACATTAATTAAAAGAGGTTTCAATAAGAATGACAATTACGCAAAACAAATCATTAACTATGAATCCTCATGTCCTCCAATGGATTGAAGAAGTTTCTGCCGTATGTGAACCTGACTCCATATATTGGTGTGATGGATCAATGGACGAAAAAGCAGAATTAGAAAAAAAAGCCATTGCTCAGGATGTCATCACCCCTTTAGATCAAGCTAAATACCCCGGCTGCTTTTATTCCAGATCCAATTCGAATGATGTTGCGCGTGTAGAACACCTTACTTTTATATGCACTCAGCAAGAAGATGATTGCGGTCCCACAAATCATTGGATGGAACCTAAAGAAGCCTATGCTAAGGCTGCAGAAATTATCAAAGGCTCCATGAAGGGCCGAACCCTTTATGTGATTCCATTTGTCATGGGTCCTTTAGGCGCACCGGGCAGTAAAGTGGGCATTCAATTGTCAGACAGTATTTATGTTGCTCTAAATATGCGTATTATGACGCGTATGGGTCAAGCGGCCTTAGATCAATTGGGTGACTCGAATGATTTCACCCGTTGTGTGCATGGCATGGCTGAATTGGATCCCGAAAAACGCCTCATCCTACATTTTCCAGAAGATAATGCTATATGGAGCGTGGGCTCCGCTTATGGTGGCAATGCACTCTTAGGTAAAAAATGCTTAGCTCTTCGCATAGGCAGTTATTTGGGCAAACAACAAGGCTGGATGGCCGAGCATATGCTCATTCTTGGAATCAAAACACCTGAAGGCAAACAGCATTATATTTGCGCCGCTTTTCCAAGCCAATGTGGCAAAACTAATTTGGCTATGTTAGTGCCGCCGGATAGTATGCCTGGTTACGAAATCACAACTGTGGGGGATGATATAGCATGGCTTAATATTGGTCCCGACGGTCGTTTGTGGGCTATTAATCCTGAAGCAGGTTTTTTTGGAGTTGCGCCAGGTACAAGTAAAAAGACCAATCCAATTGCCTTAGAAACAACACATAAAGACACTATATTCACTAATGTAGCGTTATTGCCTGACAAAACTGTTTGGTGGGAAGGTCTTAGTGATGAAGCTCCGGCTGAAGCCACAGATTGGCAGGGCAAAGCTTGGACTCCTCAATCTGAAGGCAAAGCTGCACATCCTAATAGCCGTTTCACTTCCCCCGCCGGCCATTGCTCGACTATTTCACCGGAATGGGAGAGTCCTCAAGGCGTGCCTATTTCAGCAATCCTTTTTGGCGGCCGTAGAGCGACTGTAGAACCTTTGGTATACGAAACCCCTAATTGGGATCACGGCGCTTACTGTGGAGCTACTATGGCTTCAGAAACGACAGCAGCAGCTACGGGTAAAGTAGGCATTGTACGCAGAGATCCTTTTGCCATGTTGCCATTCATCGGCTATCACGCGGGTGACTATATGCAACATTGGTTAGACATGGGTAAAAAAATTCCTAATCCCCCTAAAATATTTCATGTGAATTGGTTTCGCCAAAATCATGCTGGCGGAATTATGTGGCCCGGATTTGGTGAGAACTTAAGAGTTATTGATTGGATATTGCAACGCGTTGACGGAAAGGTAGATGGAGCAGAAACACCTGTCGGATTAGTGCCTTACCCAGAAGACGTGAATCTCAAAGGCTTGCACTTAACAGCTGATTGCATTCAACAACTACTCACAATCGACAAAAAAGAGTGGATTGAAGAACTTGATGATCGTGACGTTTTGTTCGAAAAAATAGGCCCAAAACTCCCCCAAGCCATGCGCGACATCCAACAAACCCTCCGAGACCACTTCGAAGAATAGTCCGTCTAGAGCTAGTCCCAAGCTATCACACACCCTTCTCATTCCTCAATTTAATACGCATATTTCACGTTTCCTAATTTGGGGACCCTGTCCATATTTTGTAAACATAATTTTCATTGCTGCGCATGGATCCAGTTTCACGGTTTGATAAACGATACAAAATATGAACCACCCCCAATAAATTAGGAAACATGAAATATGTCTCAATTAAATTGAAGTCATTCGAAGGGTGTGTGATAGCTAAATGACTCAGCATTGCTCTATACTTGGGAATTGTGCCCAACTCTTTAAATCTGGTCGTTTATCATGTATAATCTAGTTAGAATTCTAACCAGTGGAATACCACATGATTTGGAGGAATGCGCATGACTATTATACCCATTACAGAATTCAAGGTTAGGCTAAGCAGCCTCCTTGATCGCATAGTTAAAAAACAAGAAGAGATCATTATCACTAAGAACGGTAAGCCAGCCGCTGTTCTAGTAAATGCTGATGAATACGAAAGTTTAAAAGAAACTTGCGAAGTGTTGTCTGACCCAGATATGGTCAAACAAATTCAAGAAACCCAAGCGGCGCTAGCGAAGGGTGATGTCAAATCTTATACAATAGATGAGTTATTTGAAGGTTAATAAATAGTGCGCCAGCCTCGTATTTTTGTTTCTAATGCCATTAAAGATTTTATCAAAAGTTTACCGCCTTCTATCAAAAAAAAGCTCAAACAAGCATTCATAGAAATTTCCAAAGATCCCGATATAGGTAAGCACTTGATTGAAGATTTGGATAAGTATTACAGCTATAGAATAGGCCGCATTCGCATTATTTATGATATGCAAAAATCCATCCCCACCATTCAAGCAATTGGTCCGCGTAAAACAATTTATAGAGACTTTGCCATCCAAATCACCAAGTCCAAACGTCACATTAACTAAAGCATAATGTCATTGCGAGTCACGCGAAGCAAGTGACGCGGCAATCTCAGTCTATTTTACGCTATAAATCCCGCCTAACTCATTTCCAAACATAGATTTATACCCACCCTCCACACCTTGTTAAACCCAAAATCTCAGGTATACTTGAACTAATGGGTTAATACTATCAATAGTTACTAAAAACAATCATAAATTATCAATAACAACATAATAATTGACATTTAAAATATGAAAAAACGGCTTTTTTATAAATATATATCTATATTCTTAATCCTTACTTATATAGGGACCCTCTCTGCCCAAGCCGCCCCTATAAATACAGCCTCAACAGCAACGATTTTAGCCGCTCCCAAATCTAGCTTAAACGATATTATCGCCAACCCACATTTATTAGCAGTTCCTTGGCAAAGTGCATCGCTCAAAGAAATTTATCAAGCCAAAGCACCGTCATTGCGAGGCGCGCGGAGCAGCAACGAAGCAATCTCGAGCAATAAATTAATCATCCTCATTGAAGATGCTCATGCCAATTTAAGTGGCCAAAAAAATCTAGCTAATAGTATAGATAGCCTAATGAAGAATTATGGCATCTCAACAGTCCTGGTTGAAGGTAGCTCGACGGACGTGACTTTATCGCATGCTAAAAACCAAATGCCAAAGAAGAACTTAATCAAAGCCGCCAAACAATTATTGTATTACGGCATTATCAGCGGGGAAGAGCATCTTAATTTAACAACCGACCACAATATGCAATTGCTCGGGATAGAAGACCAGCAGCTATACAATCAAAACTTAAACATTTACCACAACGTGACACAAGTCCGAACCCAAGCCCTAAACTATATCCACCAAATCCAAAACTCTCTCATTCGTCTCAAAAATAAAACCTACCCCAAAGAATTGTTAAACTACGAACAAGACCACACGTCATTGCGAGGAGCGGAGCGACGTGGCAATCTCCCAGCAAAGCTTGAAAATCTAGCTCATATATCCAAACCAGAAACCATAAATCAATACCTCGAACTCCAAAAACTCCTCCAACTCCAAGAACTCGAACAAAACATCAACTTCACCCAAGCTAACCAAGATCAAATAAAACTCTTTGACCTACTCACATCCAAAGGTCACTCAAAAGAAGTTAAAGACTTCATGACTACATCCAGAACAGCTGCTAATTCCCAAATAGCCCAATATAACCACCTCTTGACGATATTAAACTTTGCGGAAACCAATAGTATTAACCTTGCGTTCTATTCAGAGTTAATGAAATACAAAGCATACCTTTACGAATTCTCAAAACTGAATATGAATCAAATATTAGAGCAGGTAAACGACTTGGAGAATGACGTTTACCAACAATTATTAATCAGTAATGACGCCCAAAAAATTAGATCCATTGATCGGTACCTCAGCCTCTTAGACAAGGCTTACAAAATTCAAATGAGTCATCAAGAATTCGACATATTCCACACGAATCAAAGTGATTTTGAGATCAAATCCATATTAGCTTTCATGAACCTAAAGTTAGCTGAATTAGACTATTTTGAAGACATAATCCCACTTCAAGAAACCATAACCCAATCATTACCCCAAATCAGCCAATTCTATGACGTGGTCAATCAAAGGGATGAAGCCTTCAAACAAAATGCTATAGACATAATGGATAGCAATGATGAGGATGTGGCCGTGCTCATAGCTGGCGGATACCACACCCAACACCTTACCGAGTTAATGCGCCAAGGCAATTTGAATTACATTGTCCTCACACCGCATATCACAGCTCAAACAGATCACAACCAATACGAGAGGCTTTTATTTGCCAATTCAAACTTGGATTCAAAAAAATTTAAGACCGCGAATACAATTAAACAATCTGGATCTAGAATTAATGCTCAACAGCGCCTCCAAACAATTGTTAGAGCAGGGGCACGGCTAAGCCAAGACTCAAGGCAATTGGTTGAGGTGATGTCTTATAACAAGTCGGGGCCTAGGATGGCTGGACCACAAAATCAAATTGATGAACAGGTTGAACGTGTTTTAGAGGAAACGAAATGGACGTCAGAAGAGTGGCGTGCTAGGAATGATCAATTAGAACATATTGATTTGCAATCTGATGTTACGTGGGAAGAAAAAAAAGCTATTAGTAAGCGGTATGGAAATGGAAATCGGTTTGAGGGCATAACTTCTCAACAAAAACATGCAGATTTGCATAATGGTGTTTTGGCGCTAGCTCTGAATTTGAATCATGCGGGCTTCAATGAATGGGGCGAAGTTGCAAGTTTCACGAATACATTAAAGGATTCTATTGTTGGCATTCAGGGCATCGGAGATGGAGCTGATGTGCTCAGATTTTTGCTTCACTTTCCCAAAATCAAGGAATTACATCTATTTGATGTAAATAGAGATCTTCTGACTTCGCTCGACTTTCATCTAGATAGACTTCAAAAAATTACAGATGAACCTATTCAAGTAAAAATCATTGGACACTCACGAAATTCCATGGAATTACCTGACGACTTAACGGGCTATTTTGATGTTATGTATGATGCATCGACATTTGTTTCTGGCTATCAGTCGTTTCCACAAATGAATCAAATAAACGCCGAAATTCTTAGAGTTCTAAAGAATGGGGGAGTTCATATTTCGGGAGGTAGTAGCGATTTGAGAAGCTATGCACACCCGAGCAACTCAGATTATGTCATTCAACGATTACCTAGACCCGAAATCATAACAAATCATTGGACCGAACGAGCTTTAAACGACTTTACCATCCGTTTAAAGAAACCTTCACGTATGGCTAAGAAAAAAATAGTTGATAAAAAGAATTATGTGGTCAAATCCGACAGTGATTACCAACCCACTCGCATGACAGAGTTTGAATCTTTGGATGATTTGAGGAAGTCGTTTGAGGCGTTTGCTCAAAAGGTGGTTGAATATGCTGCGGATATTGAAATAACGCTTCATGCGCAAAAATATCCGAATAATGAAACGGATTTTCCTAGAACTGAAGCTGAAGAGGGGTTGACCTATAAACAGCAGGCAGAATTGATGTGGGATGAAGTCTTGAGTCAGGTTGCGGCTAACAATGATGATGAGGCTTTGGCAGCATTTGATATTTGGAAAGATTATGAATTTTCTACCGCATATGCCGATCTGATCTTTGACCCCCGGAGCGGGAAGACGGGACTAGTTTTTGGTAATGACTATCAACCTCACCGAGAACATTATCTATACCAAATGCAACACGAAGGATTCATTGTTAAATCTGCCATATCAACTAATTTCCTGAGCTATCAAGGCAAAATCCTGGCATTTGGAGACAAATTCGAAGAAACGCAAACATCAATCCAACGCGGCCTCTTGGAATCCAAAGAAATCTTAATATCTGGTGACAAAAAATTATATGAAATTGATTTTTTAACTCACTTAGATCACTTGTCGAGTCCGATTTCTATTAGGGAGCAAATGGACCCAGGCCAAATTAGTGCCCTTGTTTCAGAGCAGAACATTTATTTTGGTAATTCAGAGCAACAAACACAAAATCTACAATCAATACCCATAGTGTCATTTGGGGATTCAACTATATTAAGAACAGACCGTATTGCCAAAAGAGTTCAATTGGTGAGGGATTGGCTTTGGGACAGTGATAGTGACTTATTGAGTAACTTTGATGATCGTGATGATGAAACTGTATTCCGTCCAGAAACAACTCTGGATTTAGAAAGTTTAGAGTTGGAAGAGTTCCAAATTACAATTGATGATTATGCGACCGTTACGATGAGGGATAATGAGTATGATTTTTTTCAGGTTGTATTAGATTTAGATATTTTGCAAAGACAAAAATTCGATAATGCATTTGAGAGTCAAACAGAAGAGGGTGACTATGTGATAATTGGAGATCGAAATGGACCTACACACTTAATCAAAATCACTTCAGTTCCTAGGGACGATTTGGAAGCCTCTATGCTTAGTCCGTTTTATGAACGGATTATGAGTCAAATGCCCAGAAGCGATGACCCATTTGATTATGTTCGTTTCGTAGAGGCTTTGGGTATATCCGATAAGTATTCTAAAAGACAAATATCACCAGAGGATTTAATCACTAAAGTTCTACCAATGTATTATAAGCCTGATTTAGCGATCTTAAACTTCGTGCGCTCCAGAGGGAATTATAAAATAGCCCACGTTCAGTCTAAAAAAGATTCGAATAAAGAAGCTAAAACCTCAAATTATACAGTTCAAGTTTATTTTGATGCATCCGAACAATTTGGTTCCACTCGCCCTCCGTCACGTATGGCCAAGAAAAAAACTGCCGCTAAAAAGAAAGCTACGAAGAAGAAAGCGGCTACAAAAAAACCGGTGAAGAAGAAAGCTGTGAAGAAGAAAGCTGTGAAGAAGAAGGCTCCATCTGATGCAATCAAGAAGAGTGCTGTTAAAAAGACAAAGAGTGTTCAGACTGGGATTCCCAAGGATGAAGTCAGGGCTAATGAGTTGTTGAGTGTAATCACTAGGGCAGACAATGTGATTGGTGGTCCATTATCATCTAATGCCAATGAGTATATGTTTCGAATTATTCTTGGAGGTAAAGAGCACTTCGTGACATATAAGACCAATGATCTTAAGAATTTTACTGATATTGAATGGAAAATACCTAGTAAGTCAATCATTAAGGAATTTGATCAAGGTATATGGCGCATTATTCATGAGCGCTTGATGCGTAGGACTATATACCTAAGGTTCAAAACACAATTTGAAAAACGAATGTTGGAGCAAAGTGGTTTGTTATTAAAAGATCCTGGTCGCAGCATTGAGGCTTGGGGCACTGAAAAAAAATCCATATACAACGTTGGGCAATTGGCAAAATCCAACTTTAGAGTGATAGGAAGGGCTGATTTTCCTGGGACTTATCAGGCTTATTTAGTCGAAGTATTTTGGCAAGAATCACTTGAAATCACGCCTGGGTATTACTCCATTTTGGTACCACAATTGTCTGGATCTAGTGAACCATCCGACTTATCTAAACCATTTTTGATGCGCAAATGGGACGGACTTAACATAACTCCTACAAATAAGATTGGGTTGATCAAAGTTAAATCGAAAGCGAAAGCGAAAGATGAGCGGGATAGTCTATTGGGTATGTTACACCTCAATTCAGCCGCCAATGATTGGATTAGTGATTTAGGTTCACTTTCTGATGAAGAGCGGGTGGATTTATTAAAACGAGGTCTAGCTTATTCAAGAAAGTTCTCTATGCGTTATCGCTTAGGCGGATACAGAAAGCCCAGTCTTATTCAATACACTTTTGCCATACCTAATAAAGATGATCTCATGCAAAACTTTGAATTGTGGGTTCGGCATAAAGGGGAGGTCGACAATAATGAAGTGATTAAGGCAGTTTTGACATCTGGTGCTCAATCCACCACCATATTTGATGGTTCCGTTTCTGCGGGAGGCTCTTTAAGCGAGTATTTTTCTAATGGGGGTGAATTTGCTGAATTTGTAGCATCTAAACAGAATTCTGAACCACAGGCTTTTGGTGGCAATGGCATGGCTAGGGGCACATTAAATGAACATATAGGCATGCTTTTGTATAGACAAGAAAGCGTATCTACAGATAGAGTTTGGTTTGAAAAAGGACCCAAGACCCCTAAAGCCACAAATAACTTTCGTATCACTTCTTACTCCACCAAGACCATTGATACGGAGCTTGGCGCTCTAACTTCTTGGGACCCATTCATTGTTTATCAAATGAATGTGGCTGTTTTCAAAAAAACCAGTGATATCATCGGAGTTCATGCAAAATTATTTCCTAACCTATTAACCCCAGCCGAATTAGCAAAGCCAGCCGTGAGCATCACCAATGACAATGGCCTACAATTTTTATTGACCTACCCAACCATGGACCGCCTCCAAGCTAATCTCATTAACCCCATAGGGCAAAGCATAGTCTCCCGCATGGCGGCCAATACTTGGAATCCTAGCGCTGTACAAGAAGAAAGTATGGTGACTTGGTTGACTGCGCTAGAACAAGGTTTGGTACAACATGAGGACAATCTATTTTTGAGAATTAAGCATGCGGGTGTGATTAGAGACGCGGGAGAAACGAGAACTAGTTGGCAAAATGCCATTAACCATATTCAAAATAGGATTAATACGATGATTGTATTGATTAGAGAAAAGAACTTAATTAGCTTGAATTCTGGAGATAAATTCATTGAATTGAGATATTATATAGAAGAATTAGACGCTCAAATTAGAGATTTGATGCAAGGCATTAATAGGGGTTTCTTTAAGGAACTCAATCCTGGCGACACGTTTGTTTTGAATGGTCTGGCAACTGTATCCCCATCTATCCGAAGCGATATAGTTGGGCCACTAAGCTTAATCCGCACAAAATATATCCGACCCCTTCTGAATCTAGTCCCCGAACTCGAAGAACCCGAATCGCCCACGCCGGATGAGCTATCAACAGAGTCTCGCATGACTAAACGGGCTGAGCTAATGGATAAGGGATTTGACGATAATCAGCACAATGTACTAAACCTTAATTTACCCCAATCTCTTCCTATGTTATTGGTTGAGCCGAGCAGATTGGCTGTGGCGAGATTGGCTGTGGCGCATAAAGAATCGGGGGATGGTGTTTATGTCATAGGTCAGAGTAAGAATACAGTGGCTTATAGTCAATTAGAATTTGGAGCTGATGATGTTGGCGCAAGGCTTGCTGATGGTAGTTTGCTTAAATTAGACATAGATGAACTTGTGAGTGTGGGTCCAGCACATGATTTGTTTATGCGTAGAGGACTATTAAGTACGGCTCGTACTTTGGGTGAGGGCGTTTTATCGATTCGGGAAGAGGCGTATCAAGTCTTAGATTGGATTAGTTCCATAACGAGCGGTAAGGCATTATTGTTAAATGTGGCAATTGAATCTTTGAGTCAACATGAGGACTTTGAATACATAACCAATTTTTTTGAAGGTTTGCGCGGCCAAAGGGCTGACATTCAAATTGAACCGTCAGCTTTTGAAGGCAGGCAACCTATATATGTAGATGGGGCTGTAGGTATAGATCATCGTGTTATGACATTATTTGGCGCAGAGACAGCTTTGAGTTTAAGTCTTGAGGATTTGGGTGAATTGGCTGATCAAACGGGTTATTTTGCTATTAAAGACATAGCTAAGTTAGCCAAGGAAGAGGTTATTCGACTCATACTCGTATCAGCTCTATTTAAGGCACATAATTCACCAGAAGAAGCTTTTGATATGCTCGTCCAAACTCAATTGGGTCGTAATGTCTTTGGACGAAGCGTGAAGCGCCAGTCCGTGTCCACCATGTATGATATTTCTACATCAGGCATAGGTGAATCTAGAATCACAGCCCTGCGTCATATAGCCCAAAAATACCCCATCATCAAACCCCTCCAACAAGCCTTAACCCGAGCGTTCCGCATGGCCAAAGCCATCACAACCTCTGCATAAGAACATTTATCGAAGATATAGTTTGTAATTAACTATATTTGACAAGTATATATGGACTAATAATCTATGAAATAAACCAAATCTTGATTAGGCTAATTTACAGAATATTAGGCAATAATAGGAAATATTGGCGAGACTTGAAATAGTTGATATCATATGGTATCTTTAGATATTAGGAGGTATCATTATGGATAATCAGGTTCAATTGGGAGTTCGCGTCCCGGCTAATTTAAAAGCTCAGCTTATGAAATTTTGCATTAATAGCGGTGTTAAGATGAATTTTTTGGTAGCACAAGCGATTAAAGACAAGTTATTAGAAATAGCTGAAGATCAGCATGATACGGCTGTCGCAAAAGCCCGTATGAAAGATGCTCAATTTGTTTCGCAGAAAGATTTTGATAAACAAATGGCAAAATTGGGCATTAAGTCCTAGTGTATCGAATCATTTACGATAAGCGTGTTATCAAGGATATTTCATCTATTCCCATCAGTCATGCAAAGCGAGTATATGAATCGTTTAGTAGTCTGTCAGCAAATCCGATATCGCCAGGTGTGAAAAAGCTTTCAGGCAAGAATGGATTTTATCGCGAGAGGCAAGGGGATTACCGGATCATTTTTGTATAGATCGCAAAGACAAAATTATCCAAATCATAGCTGTGACGCATAGGAAAGATGCCTATAAAAATTTATAAGAATTCACTCATAAATAAATTCTATCCGACGAGTGAATATGAGCATGACATAGCAGGGAGACACCAACCCCAAAATTTGGTATATTATGCGCACTAAATCAAGCAGGTGTGGCGGAATTGGCATACGCGCATGACTAAGGATCATGTTCCTCACGGATTGAGAGTTCGAGTCTCTCCATCTGCAAAATTTAAGACCCTGGCATTAATTTGTCAGGGTTTTTTATTAAACCCTAACGCTAAATGCTGTTCGTAAGCATGTGCTCCTGATGGTCGCACACTCACTATCTGCAAAATTTAAGACCCTGGCATTAATTTGCCAGGGTTTTTTTT
>JBLINS010000018.1:0-38608 GCA_047639455.1 Candidatus Omnitrophota bacterium | reverse complement strand
GATATTCCCGTCCAGCCTCCCTCACAAATGTTCTGGTACCATCGGAATTAGTCGACGCCAAAACTGTCAAGCGGTCTATATCCATTAGACTTGTTGAAGTCGCCGCTATACCAAGTCCATCACCTCTGTACAAACGTCCATTTTCATCAATAATAAATGCTGACTCTCCGTTTGGACTAATCCCAATCATGGCATAAAAGCCGGCATATTCTTTTAAAAAAGACTCGTGAAGATCTAAGTCAGACGCTCTTTTAAAATCATCAGTTAAGCCTGTTTTTGACCAGTCCAATTCAATTATTTCAGCTCCCAAGTGAGTGAGTATGTCTTTCATGAATTCAGCAGAGGTTGACGAACCTGTTGTGGTTAGAATTATTTTCTTCTTTGTAAGCATTGTTGTGTTTGAGAACAATCGTTTATAATTTGTGAGTAAACTTTGGTAAGCATTATTACTTGGCGCTCCAAGAATTTGAGAGCTAACTTTCTTCAAAAGACCCTTGTCATCAAAATCTACCAGCAAATGATCTTCCCAATAAACGCCATCTCTTCTGAATATATCTATGCGTTTCTCTATATCCCTTTCCATAGACCGGTTTGGAATACCATTTTGAGTATAAAACCTAAGTCCATTCATACTCCCAGGAAAATAACTCTCAGCGGCTACAAAGATTGAGGGGTTATTTTCATCAGCAGCATATTTAACCAGGGCAGGAATCGGAGCATCTTGATAATCAACCCCTAAGGCCATCGGACCATCTTTGTTAGTGACGCTTTCATAATTCGTGATGGCCCAGGCAATAGCATTCAAAATCTTAGACGTAGATTTGCGGTCATGGTCCCCTCCAATAACAATACTCTGGCCATTAAATAGCTGCTTTGTCATTTCTAGGTATTGTAAGAAGCCAGTTGTCAGAATGATGATCCTGTCATCTGATAATTGCCAATTTTTGCCAACGATCCCATCGCGTCCAAAATTAAAATTACTTGAATCTGGTATATTAACAACTTCGTGCAAGCTACTTGGATCGGCTACTTGCTTAAGTTTCACACTATTGCTCATTCTTGATTTTGGTTCATTGTAATCATGGCTAGGTATGACTGTGAGGGCTACAATTTCTGCCTGTTGCACATTCTCACCCAAACCTTTGTCTACAACTAATGCTGTCATTCTAGGTCTTTTGAGAATCTCATGTAGGTGAGTGGCATATATAGCTTTAGGATCTTCGGCGTGCGTCGCAGATTTTATTGAATCTATTTTCTGGTGTGTCAAATTTTTGAAGGCATTAGTGGATTGGGTATATAAACGCTTGATGAGCTCTGTATGTTTGGTGATATCTGGATTTGCCTCTATTACGGTATTAGCACTCACTCTATTGGAAGCGCTTTGAATAATAAGGCCTATCATACGCTTGAACTCAGTTTCAGGCAGTGCTCTAAAAAACGCGTTCACGCTTTCGCTCCTAGTAGGTAAAAAGTCTGATTTTATTAAATGTCCAACAATGAGCTCAACTGGTTTCAATATTCTATTACCCTCTTCCCTCAACTCCACACCTGCCTGTTGTGTCAGTAAATTTGTTAAGGCCATACTTCTGGCAGTCAAATCATCCGCACCCACAATATCCAATAATTCGAGTACGCTCGAATAATATTCCGTATAAGTATCAACGGTGGACTCAATGTGTACCGTATGTCGTGCGCGTGTTTGAACATCAATGCGCGCAAAACCAGAATTCAAATTGTCAAAATTAACTATGGATAATTGGATATTAAGTCTTGGTATCGTATACTTACGCTTTTGTCGCAAAAATGCATGCTTACTCACTGTTCCGTCAGCATGCTCTATTTGGTATTTAACCTTTTTTTGTATTGGGTCAATACTTATAACTGAAATCCGATATACAAATTCACCGTCACTGTTTTCGATACGCAAAGCATTTTTAGCCTCAAAAAGGTCGCCAGTCAAAGTCATTCTCGGCGCCTCTTCATCTTCGGCTGATTCATTGCTGTACTTTTGATTGAGTTTGGCGAGAGTTCTTTTGGTGATATACGCCGAGAGTGCAATGGTTGATAGCGCTATTAATAATTTTGTTCGAATCATTACTTGATTTGCAATAGGATTCAAATTAGCTACTGCCATAGAATAAAAAATCATCGTAATAAAAATGGCTATTGAAAACGCTTTTGGTACAGTAAAGCCAATACTTTCATAGACTCTTTCAACATCTTGCATCCAGGCATCATTTTTAAATTCTGCATTTAATTTAGTCGCAACGGAATTATACGCTGTGATGTAAGTTTGATTTCGTTGCTTAATGATATCTACAAGCTTTTGACTAACGAACATATTTACACCAACTATTAGCCCATTAAAAAAAGCAATAAGTATAATATCAACTGGCCTAAAGTTATTCATCATATAAAGAGCACTTGCGCCGATGTATGTAAAAAGAGCTAGGTTCATAAGTACCAAAGCGGCTGTCGCCTGATAAAAAGAGCTATTTCTTTCGCTCCTTGCATTAACTACATCAAGATTTGACTCGATAACCTCTTCATCTGTAATTTCAAATATTTCTCTACCCATTCGTGAGGCATGAATGCTTCTGGTTGATTCGTCCTCTTGCTTGAGAATTGTTGCTAGGCGAGATTTGGGTAAATGTGCGCCTAATTGCGCGGATGGCTTGAGGGCCATGGTGGAGGCAATTGGGTATTGGGAGGTGAGTAATTTTTCATAATGCGTATGGTTTGTTTGGGAAGTTATACTAGGTCGGATGGATATAAATGAAATTCCTCTGTCTTTCAATTCAATCTTCAAATGTGCTGTATGAAAACCGCCAGTAATGAGTATGGCTTGCTTGTCTTCGTCCTTATCCATTTTTTGTAGAGCTTGGCCTACAAAGGCTTCATCTCTTTTACGGGTTAAGTCATAAAATCTTTTGGAGAGTTGTGCAGTTTGTTCAAGGTCTTCTTGCATAAAAATAGCGCGCTCTTGATGAGCTTTGAGTTCGAGTATTTTTAGGTTTAAGAATCCGGTGATGGTTTGGAGCTCGAATGTTTGGTGCATGGATATGAGTCTTTGATATTGTTCGGGTTGAAGCTGTAGTTCTATGAGATTAGATAGCACTGTGAGATTCTTGGATATGGTTGAGAGATTCACTTCGTCTTGGTTATGCGAGAGTTGTGACTCGACCTTATCTTCTAGATCTTTGAGTTCAGATAGAATATTATCCACATTGAGGTTTTTGGTTTGTTGGATGTATTGTTTGTATTGCGTGAGATTGGGGTATTGTTTATTTTTGAGATCTAGACCTTTCAAATTCATTTCCTGAGAATGGGTAGTGTTTTGTGGTGAATAGTGTTTAGCTGAGCTCATTCTCCCATTCGAAGACGAGATTGCCACGCTGCCGCTCGCAATGACGGGGGCATTGGTGTTCGCAATGCCAGGTGTATCGATAAGTGATCTAAAATCTTCATATTCTATATTAGCTGCGTCAAAATCAATAGAGGCTTCTAGGGTATGGAGTTTTTGGAGTTTATGTAAAGTGGGGTACGAAGTCTTTAGATTGCCGCGTCGCTGCTGCGCGCTTCTCGCAATGACGTGGGCTTTGTCATTGCGAGTAAAGTGGAATAATCTAGATTCCTGATATGCTTCCAATGCACTCAAGTAATCTATAAGAGAGAGCTCTTGATTGACGTACGATAATCGAAATGCATCGAATTGTTGGAGTTGGGGGTTGTAGATTTTTGTTTTGAGGAATTCGGTGGTGCTTTTTATTTTGGATAAATAGACTTTGAATGCATCTCGCTGTTTTAGGACTTCACGATATATCGCAAGACTTTCTTCATAGAGCCGCATGTCTTCAACACCCCAGAGTTTGAATTCATGCTTTGTTGTCAGATCAAAGTATTCACTACCTTGAAGAAGTCCTTTCTTAATATATTTGAGTCCCACTTGCCTACGCTTTTTAAGAGGCGCTAAATTACGCAAATCAGATAATGACAAATTCCCACTGCCAGCTTCGAGAAAAATATTACTAATCTTTTGTTGCTTGAAGATATGATCGAGCGTTGTTGATATATTCAGCTGACCCGATTCATTAGTATGCGCATCTTGAATAAGAATAATAGTTTTGTCTGAATTCGGTGCTTTGTAATGGTCTTCTATAGAAGCGATTGAACTGGGGAGTTTTAAGCTAATTGGTAAATTAGAATTAATTCCAAAAGACGGCTTAACAAAAACAGGGGCGGCATAAACTGCGGATTGCAATACAAGGCAAAGAATTAAGAACGTGGCGATGCTCTTAATAGAATAAGTCTTATTAATAAGACTAATATATATAGATATAATATGACTATAGAATCTGGATACAGAATTCCCTAGTCGTTTACGTCGCGACATGATTATCCTTGATTGGGTAAGTGCTTTAACCGAGAATATGCATTAGAGAATCAATTCTTTTGCAAGTACTTGGCATATATCGCGCTTTGAGAAAATCGTCTCCGTACCAATAAGGTTCATCGACCATTTCCTCAAGACGCTATACACCAATTACTTATAAAATAATAAGATTTCTAATCCATAATCTCGGTTCAAAAAAATATGATGCTTAGGTGAAGATTACCCGACAAAATCACGAATTTCAAATTTTGATTTGGTTTATTTTTGGGTAAATTAGGAGTAATTAGTACGTATTGGTCTAAATTAAGTAAAACTAAGTAATACTTAGCTCAGAACCTACCGCACAATATGCTAAAATACCCTCTTGTGCGGAAGTGGTAGTTCGCGGCCGACGAATAAGGAGGCCATGCTTGCGAACGGGGTCGAGATGGTGAGACCCCTGGCAGACACGGTTTATTAAAATATTAAGGCCTCACTGACTCGGCCTGCTCGTAGCATGGGCTCTTTATTCATCGCCCACTCGCTGCCGGCATTACGTGTCCTGGCTTTGAAGCCAGGCACGGGCACAGATCTCTAGAAGCAACATTAGGCATGCTCAAATAAACATTGTGTCGAAATAATTAAAATATTTTTTAGTGCGAGAGTGGCGGAATTGGCATACGCGTAGGCCTCAGAAGTCTATGCCGCAAGGCTTGTGGGTTCAAATCCCACCTCTCGCACCAAATTATTAATTCTTTGGGATTTGAAGCCAAAAAACGCCGAGCGATTAGCGAGGAATAGCGAATGCTTTCGCGACAGTTTTTTGGCCGGCTCTAAGGCGCGTGATACTTCGGAGCGCTGCAGAGAAATCCCTCCTCTCGCACCAAATAAATTATCAAGGTGCGATATAGCGCCACGCAGTGTCCTGACGCTGCCAGCCTCACAGGCGGGACAGCTAATGCCGGAGAAGCTAGAGCGCAACCGGCCTCCTCTCGCACCAAATTGCACCTACCTACCCGCCCTTGTCCTAAGGGAGGCTTGCAATTACATTAAGCCGAGGTCTTTCATTTCGGATAATTGGGTTTGGAGATTGTCGAACAGTTGGGTTGATGTTTGGAGCATGAGCCAACAAAGCCCAAGTAATGCGAAAGTGATAATTACTTTGTAGGGTAGTGGAATTTTGCGATTCATCCAAATTAAGGGTATCGCGAAAGGGCCGGCGATGAGTATGGCGCCGATTAAAAATGCTTTGCTTTGACGCCAGTCTTCTTTGGGTTTGGCCATAATTCCCCTTAGGGGTTTGTTTTATTGCGGGGGACAGATACTCTGTCCCCCGCAAATTAAAACGTGCTTACTTTACGTAATTATCTGATGCTTTAACGACATTGCTTGATGGTGTCGCGGTCTTTGTACCAGTCTTTTGAGCTAATTTATCTAAGGCTTGGTATAAGCGGCTTTCAGCTTCACCTTTAGCGCGTGAGGCTAATTCCAATTGTGTACCACATCCATTAAGTTGAGCCTTCATAGCGCGGAATTTATCTTGCAAACCTGCGATTTCGCGATTCTTGGCTTCTAATTGGCTTTGAAGACTAGCCACTTTGGAATTGATAGCATTATTAACTTCAGCCTGTTGTTGTTTATTACCTGCGGCACAACCAGTTACAACTAAAGCAAGTAAAGCAATTATTGATAATCTTTTAAACATGATGCCTCCGTGAGTTGTTTTTGCCATTAAATCATAATACAAATAGGCAAACGATTTTGTACTAGTTATTTATTCAAAAATTCTTCTTTGCTCCAGATATTGAATCAACTCTGGAATCACCAAAGATCCGTATTCTACACCCACTATTCAAGGCTGTAAAGGCGGTTAAAATACGTCCTTTTAGGCCCTCAATTCTCTATCAATGGATCTTTATTACTAATTAATAAGAGCTCATTCTTCCCCTCACCGACGCGAGTGATGATATTAAAGCCTTTGGCTTTGAGATACTTCTTATTGGAATCATAATTATGCGTATGAATGATAATGGCAATTGAAGGGTATTTTTTATAAAAACCCTCTAAGTCTTGATGTGTATCGATGTATTGAACCTTACGATCAAAATAATATATGCCCGCGGGCTCTTCATGATAAATATATAAGAATACACGTTCATCAGGCTGAACAAATTGCTTAACCTCTGGAGCTATAGCCTTTATTTCTTTAGCGTACTCCTGCACCATCACGCTTGAAAAAGGAATATGTGCTATGAGTATAATGGGTATGATGCATTTGAGCACCCACTCGGGTCTACCTTTAAACCACTCATATATAGTGACACCAATACAAAGTGAAATTGCGGGATGTAGAGGCAAAATATACCATTGCAACTTTGTCTTAACCCCAAATGTAAAAAAGCAAAATACGGTTAGAATCCAAAAAAGTAATATTCCATACACAAATTTGGTGTTAGATCTAATCGTCTGCCATATTATCCAAGGTAAGGCTATTGGCACCAAAAATATCCAAGGGTGATACTTATTAATCATGGTTCGAATATAGTAATAGTAATTGCCCGTATGTCCCTCTACTGCACTCGATGTGCGCGCAATGTATTGTTTATATACATAGCCTGACCAAAAACCCTCCGGGTCAGATAGAAAAGAAGCTATATGCCAAGGCAAAACAATTGCCAAGAAGATCACAAACCCTGTAATAAAATATCGATTCGTTATTGTTGCAAAAAACGTCTTACGCTTGATTAAGCAGAGTGTCACCATGCCCCAAACTAAGAATATTATCGGACCCTTAGTCATAAAAGCTAGCCCTGAAGCAATCCAGAAGATAATCCAATGCTTTTGATTCTGACGTGTTTTAATAAAATACAGCATAGCTAAAGAGAAGAAAAATAAGTTGGTGATGTCTAGAGTCGCCCAACGTGCATAATGCAAATAATCAGTTGAGCTTAATAGAATACCCGCTCCCGCCCAACCGACTATGCGATTGAATAATGCGCGACCTATAAAATACGTCACAATCACTGTGCCCACACCAGATAATGCTGATGTGAGTCGTGAAGTGAATTCGCTAACCCCACCTACGGAATAAAAAATTGATGTGAGCCAAAAATATAGTGGGGGTTTGTCATGGTGCACGGCACCATAATAATTGAGATGTATCCAATCCCCAGATAATTGCATTGTCCGAGACACGACCGCATAATAAGCTTCATCCCAACTCGCCAAACTACCCAAGCCAATACCAACCACACAAAAAGCGAATGCGAGGGTGAGTAAATAAATTAAGTCGTTTCGGACTAGTCTAGAGTCTGTTTTCAAAGCTTTCATAATATTTTCTTTCTATGCGTTATTACGCGGAGCGGAGCGACATAATAATGTTACAAATAAAGCTATTCTGTGAGATCCCTGTCTGCCGACAGGCAGGCTCACGCCTGGAAAAACACCAGGCTCAGGATGACGGGCTGGAAAAACACCAGGCCCAGGATGACTGAGATGTAGCCGTGTAACGCTCATGGTGCTTGAACATTGCTTTCTTGGACAACATAAAGGGGTCGACCTTGGACTTCGGTATAGATGCGACCAACGTAGGAGCCAACAACACTCAACATCACTAATTGCACACCGCCAATAAAGAAGATCGCCATTGTTGTGGACGCCCAACCTTGGGGTGTCTGATCAAAAAACACCTTTGAAATCAGGCCATATGCGAACCCGAGGCTGCTCACCAAGGCAATGCTATAGCCCAAATAACCACACAATCTAAGTGGGAACTGTGAAAAAGAAGTAATTCCGCTTGTGGCTAAGCTTAATAACTTGGCAAAAGAATATTTAGTCTCACCACCCGCTCTTGCGTCCCTATCGTACGGCAATGCTACTTGACGAAAACCTGCCCATGCACGAATACCTCGAACGTAACGGTTTCTTTCGGGCATAGATTTAAGCACATTCACTACCTTGCGATCCATTAAACAAAAATCACCTGCATCCAAAGGAATGTGAATCTCAGAAATCATTTGCAGAATACGGTAAAAAGTAAAGTAGCAGAATTTGAGCAATGCATTTTCCTTACGTCGTTTGCGAACGGCATAAATAACGTCAAAACCCTCTTCCCATTTCTTTAATAATGCACCAATCAATTCCGGAGGATCTTGTAAGTCGCCATCCATGACAATAACAGCATCTTGACTAGCCTCTTGTATGCCGGCTGATACGGCCACCTGATGGCCAAAGTTTCTGGAAAAACTAAGGTATTTGATTGATGGATTTTGTTTGGCTGCCGTGCGAATTAGATCTAAGGAATTGTCGCTAGAGCCGTCATCAACAAAAATGACTTCATAGACTCTTTGAGTAGACTCGCATGCCTTAACAACGCGAGTCTTCAAGTCTTCGAATATCTTAGATTCATTATATAGCGGAATAACTATAGAGAAGTTATTTTGGATGGTCATGCATCACCAAGAGGAATCATTAATTAAAGCTGCGATTAACTACACATCGCATAACAAACAAGTAGTTAAAAAAGTAATATGGTTGCGGCAAGAGCTGTTGTATAACCGCCTTTTTCAACCTTACAAGCTGCCGTTACATTATGTGTTTCATAGATTTTATTATTGAGCTTAAAGGTTTCTTCCTTCTCGTCCCAACTTTTATCTTCATCAAATTCAATGCCTAAAGTAGAGGATAGCATAGCAGCAGCTAAGTCTTCGGCTTTGTCACCAGCCTCTTTGCCGTCTTCGCCAAAAGTGTGGTATTCGCTCAAATAGCCATAATCATTTTTATTAGCAGGTACGGCACAGCCAATGGAGGATGCGATTAAACGTCCAGGTTCATTACTGGTGGATCTAGCCATAACACAAAATGTGATCATTCCTGGACAAATTTCTTTAGATCCGGCCTCGCGAGTGACAATGTCACATTCAGGAGGAAGAATACTAGAAACATAAACCAAATTCGATTTCTCGATACCCGCATCACGTAAGGCTAACTCAAATGAGCGTAATTCATCACGATGATGGCCAACGCCTTTAGTGAAAAACATTTTCTTAGGCACAAACATAGAATGATGTAATGCAAATTTTTCTGCAGGCTTGGTTGTTTCTGTTTTTAATTCCATAGCTACTCCTAATTAATGATTTTCAAGAGGCGTAATAATACTTTGAACGGTTGCCGCTAGTCAAGCGATATTATCGTCTATTTAACGGTTTGTGGCCAGTATATTTTAACTCCATAATCAGCCTATATTTGGCTAACAAAAGGGTGTTTTGGCCTACACAGCGATGGTTTGTAAAACCGGTATTCTGCGTTAGAAATCAAATTATTCTACAAGTAATTGGTTTGTAGTGATTTGAATAAAATACCGATGTACCTTATTGGTACGGAGGTATGCCATTCAAATCAATACGAGCCGAGTGATTGTAGAAGAAATGATTCTCTAAGACAGAATCCCGGTTAAACTGTACTCCGGTAGTAAGTATTTGTCTTTGATGAGTTTTTGGACTTTTTCGTTTTCGGTTAATGTGAGGTGCTTGGGCTCAAATTGGATATTAAGTGATTTTTCAAATTGTTTACTAATTAAGTCTGTCGCTAATCTAACCTCAAGAGGTAATTGCATAGAGGTTTGATGCAAAAGCACGCCATCACGCCTACGCTGACTTGAACCAATTATCTTTTGATCTCCTGACTCGATGTCGTAAGCCGTGGGCTCCTCAAAGCAAATACGGCGTGATCTTGGTTTGAGACCTTGATTTGAAGCTGAAAAGCTTAGTTTGGGAATAATTGATTCTAAAGCTGTGATAAAAATTTGGTGAATGTCGCGATAGGACTCGGTCACTTTGGACGAAAAATAAGCATTATTTTCTGGCAATATTAAAGAGAGCGTTATATCTTTGCCATGTCGAACCAATCCCCCGCCCGTAATACGACGAATCAAATTCCATGACTGGTTATTATCTTCGCATTCGCCTATATGGTTTTGAATTTTTTGAAAGTAGCCAATTGAGATGGTTGGTGAATCCCATTGATAGATTCTTAGCGTAGGAGCAACTATAGGCTGCTGCATCAACATCTCGTCCATAGCCATATTCCAAAGATAATTATGTGGCTCGTTATCGGCTATTAATTGCCAATGCAATTTTAAATACCAACCTCGTCATTGCGAGGAACGCGGAGCTGTGACGCGGCAATCTCTACTTGAGTAGGTTTGAGATTGCTTCGTCGTTCCTCCTCGCAATGACGTGTGTCGTTTGTTCTCTCAATGACGTGTGTCGTTTGTTCTCTCAATAACGTGTGTCCTTCGCTTGTGCAATAACGAATATCTAGGTGCAGCAGGTGGTGGTGGTCTTGAGACTTAAATTAACTTGTGTGCCTGCATCATCAGAACTGTCGGGATTCCAGCGTATATTGGGCTTGCGCGCAGCGGTCACTTCATCTATGCGTGTGATGGGTGTTTGGGTGGGTGCATTCAATAAGCTTTCGGGGTCAGCTTCGGATTCTTCAGCTATATCTATCATGACTTGAATAAAGCGATCCAATGTTTGTTTAGACTCAGTTTCGGTAGGCTCAATCATCATGGCCTCTTCAACAATCAAAGGAAAATATATCGTAGGCGCATGGATGCCATAGTCCAATAAACGCTTAGCTATATCCAATGCCTTAACGCCAAAAACCTTTTGCTTCTTAGCCGAACATACAAATTCATGCATGCAATAAGCATCGTGTGGCATAGCGTAATGCTTGGCTAATTTGGCTTTGAGATAATTCGCATTAAGTACTGCACTCTCAGAAACTTCTTTTAAGCCTTCACGGCCCAAAGCCTTGATGTAGCAATAAGATCTTAAAAAAGCACCTGGATTGCCATAAAAGGAGCGCAAACGACCTATGGATTCTGGGCGATTATAATCCCAAATCAAGCCTTCTTCCGTCTTTTTTAGACGTGGGTATGGCAAATATTTTTCTAACTTAGCACATACGCCAACTGGGCCAGATCCTGGCCCTCCAGATCCATGCGGAACAGCAAAAGTTTTGTGCAAATTAACATGCACAATATCAAAACCCATATCTCCAGGTTTAGCTATGCCCATAAGCGCATTCATATTAGCGCCATCATAATAAACCAAAGAACCGACACCATGCATAATGCTAGTGATATCACTAATACTTTTTTCGAATATGCCTAAAGTATTAGGATTAGTTAACATCAAACAGGCTGTATTTTGATCAGCCTTATTTCTAAGATCTTCAATATCAACACGTCCCTCAGCATCTGTCTTGACCTGAACGACATCATAACCGCATAATTGTGCACTAGCGGGGTTTGTTCCATGTGCTGAATCCGGAATTAAAATATTATTTCGCTTTGAGCCTTGCTCATCGTGATAGGCTCGGCACATCAATAAACCTGCAAACTCACCCTGTGCTCCAGCCGCCGGTTGAAGCGAAAAAGCATCCATGCCCGTGATTTCGCCAAGCATTGCTTCTGTTTCTTGAACGATTTCTAACATACCTTGTATGTGATCTTCGCGCTGATACGGATGAATGCGTGCATAAAATGGCCATGATGTGATTTGGTCATTCACTTTAGGGTTATATTTCATGGTGCACGACCCTAATGGATAAAAATTAGTGTCGACACAAAAATTCTTTTGCGATAATTCAGTGAAGTGTCTAACAACATCCAATTCACATACTTCCGGCAAGCCCGCATCAATCTTGCGCAACATATTTTGTGGCAAAAGACCTTTGGCTACGTTCGCCTTAGATGTTGATGGCAATAAGTCCCCGCTATTCTTGGATTTTCTTTCAAAAATTAATGGCATCATAATGGTTTAGGCTTCCTGTATAGACTTGGCTAAACGCTGTATTTCGCCCGTACTTCTTTGCTCGGTGACGGCGACTAAATAGTGGTTTTGCCAATCCGCATTAAAACGCTTCAAATGCAATGGGCCAATAATTTTATTTTTGGTGAAGGCAGCTTCTAGAGCTTTTGAGTCTTTTTCTACGCGAATCACAAACTCATTAAAAAATGGCGTTTTGTGATCACCATGCAGAATCTCAACACCATCTAACTGGCCTAATGCTTTAGCGGCTTCATGCCCTCTTTCCAAATTCAATTCTGAATAACGCTTAAAGCCGTGTGGTCCAAGAGCTGATAAAAAAATCAATGCCTTTAAGGCGCATAAAGCGTGATTGGTACATATATTAGATGTCGCCTTCTCACGTCTAATATGTTGCTCTCTAGCTTGTAGAGTTAGCACAAATGCACGTCGACCGTCTTTATCTTTAGTTAAACCAGCTATACGGCCAGGTAAACGACGCATCAGAGCCTTACTCACAGCAAAAAAACCAAAATGGGGTCCGCCATAAGCCATGGCATTGCCCAATGGCTGCCCCTCGCCCACAGCAATGTCTGCACCATATTCGCCAGGAGGTGTCAAAACACCCAATGTCATTGGATTAACGCAAGCTATCATTAAGGCGCCTGCGGCATGCGTGATATCACTGATATTTTGAGCGTTTTCGACAAAGCCAAAAAAATTGGGATTTTGTAGAACAACACAAGCACTTTTGTCGTTTATAGCAGCTTCTAGAGCTTTTGAATCTAATTGACCATTCTTAGATTGCGTCACCACTATTTCGGAATCCAAATTATCAATATAGGTCTTAACCGTTTCTAAATATTCGGGGTGTAATAAATCACTCACAATAACTTGAGTTCTGCCGGGCTTAGCGCGCAAAGCTAGCACAACAGCTTCAGCAACTGCCGACGCGCCATCATACATAGATGCATTAGACGCTTCCATGCCGGTTAACATACAAATCATGGATTGGTATTCATAAATAGTTTGTAATGTGCCTTGGCTAGCCTCACCCTGATAAGGTGTATAAGCTGTGATGAATTCGCCACGTGTAGCCAAATGATTCACCAATGGCGGGATATAGTGGTCATATACTCCAGCACCCAAAAAACAAGCAAACCTATCAGAATGAAAATTCTTCTGGCCCTGCTGCTTTAATAAGGACAGCAATTCCATTTCGGATATACCTTGAGGCAAATCAATGCCTTTAGTCCTTAATTCTTTGGGGACATCGACTAATAAATCTTCAAAAGACTCAACGCCTATTGTCTGGAGCATATCTTTTTTATCTTGAGTGGTATTAGCTACGTATTGCATTAATGTGCTTTTGTCTTAAAACCTTCATACGTTGTATGATCCATTAAATTTTCTAATTCTTCAGGATTAGATAATTCAACTTCGAATAACCAACCGCCTTCAAAAGGCGAGTCATTCACTAATTGGGGTTCATCAGACAATAAAGCATTCACTTGTGTAACCTTACCGGATACGGGGCTATAAATATCAAAAGCGGCTTTAACAGATTCAATGACCATGCAGCTTTCTTTTTGAACCACGTCTTTACCAACGACTGGTAATTCAATGAAAACAACGTCAGATATTTCTCTTTGAGCATGATCAGATATACCAACGCGGGCTTTATTTCCGTCAATGGCTATCCATTCATGTGATTCTAAATATTTTAAGGCTTCTATATCGGCCAACTGAGACCCCCTTTATTTTTACAAGTGACGAATGGGTACAAAAGGCAATTTAACAACCTCTGCACCATAACGTTTACCGTGAATTTCTATATCAAAAAGTGTGCCTATTCTAGCAAAATCTTTATCCACACAGGCTAATCCAAGATTATTTTTTAAAGTAGGTGAATATGACCCACTAGTCACAGCACCTATTTTATTATCTCCAGACCAAATTCCATAACCATCACGACCAATGGCCCTATCGCGCATCACAAATCCACACAAACGCTTTTTAATTCCCTTAGCCTTATGTTCTGCTAAGGCATCTTTGCCAATAAATTCTTTTTTCAAATCAACCAACCAGCTCAAGCGCGACTCATAAGGGGTCACAGTTTCATCCATTTCATGGCCATAAAGTGAATTACCAACTTCGAGGCGCAAAGTATTGCGGCAACCAAGCCCCGCTGGCACCATTCCCATAGGCTGACCAATTTTGATCAAGCGATCCCAAACATCAGTCAAAGCGTCCCCTGAAGCAAAAAATTCAAAGCCATCTTCGCCAGTATATCCTGAGCGTGATATCCACACTGGGTTATCGGTCTCGGGCAAAGTCTTAAACGAATAATAAGCCATATCAGCAAAGTGTTTTCCAAAGGCAGCTTCGCAAACAGCTAATGCACCTGGACCCTGTATGGCTATGCAACCGCAATCGTCAGATTCATTCAAAACCTCAACGCCAGATACAGGCTTATTAGCCTCAATATGCGCACTGATCTTTTGAATGTTACCCGCATTAATCACTAAATAATAATCGTTTTGTGACTCGCGATAAATAAGGATATCGTCCAATATACCGCCTTCTATATTCAGCATCAATGTATAGCGAATAAAGCCGTCTTTTAAGTCTTCAATATTTGTAGGAACTAAAGAATTGAGGAATTCATACGCACGTGAGCCCTGAATGCGAATCTCACCCAAATGAGACACATCAAATAAACCACAATTATTTCTGATGGCTTGATGCTCTTTCATAATGGATGTGTACTGAATCGGGAGTTCAAATCCAGAAAAATCCACCATTTTGCCGCCCAAAGCTATGTGTTTTGAGTATAAAGGTGTGCGTAATAATTCAGAATTAGTCATTGTAATAGTGTCTTCCATATCCGCGATAAATTAACATAAATATGTATCGACTGCTATATGTTTCTTAAATAGTTGGGCCAAAGCATTGGGGTCAACACGCATGGCTTTGGATACATATGGTAGAACGCCCCATATAGGCACATCACGCAATTTCCTCAAAAGATCAGGGTTCGTCTTTGCAGCATAATTATCCGAATTTTTGGACAAAGTATTCAAGATAATTCCCGCTATAGGTACTTTTTGCTGACGCAATACTTCAATTGTCATCAAAGTATGATTAATAGTCCCTAAGGATATGCTAGCCACGATCAAAGCTGGTAACTTTAAATCCTTAGCAATTTGCATGGCGGGATAATTATCCAGAATTGGAACCATGGCCCCGCCAATACCTTCTACTAGGGAATAATCTGCGGATTGAGATATCGATTGAATCAAAGTGGTTTTAATTTGTTTTTTATCCAAGCTTCGACCTTCTAATTCTAATGAAGCCATGGGAGCTAAGGGGTATTTAAAATAAAAGGGCGTTATATCCGTTTTGGTAGATTTACTTTTGGCGCATTTCTTTAAAAAAAGTGTGTCTTCCCAACTTCCAGAGCTAAAGGGCTTCAATACCTGTACCGTCTTTTTTTGATTTATTAAATATCTAGCCATAGATCCGGTCACAATTGTTTTGCCAATATCCGTATCTGTGCCAGTAATAAACCACCCCCCGCTCATGACTGCGTGACTTCTTGAATTGACAATCGAGTGACTTCAACTAATTCATGTATTTGCTTTAGACTAAAAGAAAATGGTGGCATGAGCACAATGGTATTACCTAAGGGCCTAATCAAAACCCCATACTTCCGAGCGCGTTCACAGACAGTCGCGCCCATTTTTTGCTCTAATGTATATGGCTTGCGGCTTAACTTATTTTGAGTTAATTCAATCCCAACCATAAACCCACATTGGCGTATATCAGCCACATGAGGCATGTCTATTATAGTAGTTAAACATTTGGCCAAGTACTCAATGCGACTCTGCGCTTTGGCCAAGACGTTCTCAGATTTGAATAACCGGATATTGGCAACAGACACAGCACAGGCTAGTGGATTAGCGGTATACGTATGGCCATGAAAGAAAGTTTTGTACTCTTCATACTTACCTAAAAAAGTTTGATACACTTTCTCGGTGGTGAGTGTTGCCGCTATGGGCAAATAACCCCCAGACAAACCTTTGGCAATACACAATATATCTGGACTAATATTTTCATGCTCACAAGCAAACATCTTGCCTGTTCTACCAAAGCCGGTGGCAACTTCATCGACTATTAATAAAACATTATACTTTTTTGTTAATTGACGAATACGTTTCAAATAACCGCGTGGATGGACCAATATGCCCGCCGCACCTTGAACCAAAGGCTCGACAATCATAGCGGCTATATTTGCATGCCGCTTTTTCAATATAGCTTCAACTTTGTCAGCGTATAATTTGGCATAGGCCGTGTCGCTACCCTTGAAGTTATCACCATAACGATGTGGTGCCTTTACCGAAAGTGTTTTGAATAATAAGGGCTTAAAAATATCATGAAATAATTGAATGCCGCCTATGCTAACCGCGCCAACTGTGTCGCCATGATATGCATTCTCTAATTTTAGGAATAATTTCTTTTTACGCTCACCCCTATGTTGCCAATATTGATACGCCATTTTCAAAGCTATTTCAGTTGATTCTGAACCAGAATCAGAATAAAAAGCGCGTTTTAATCCCTTAGGAGCTATGGCAATTAATTCTTGAGATAATTCAATTGCCGGCACATTGGACAAGCCCAAAAAAGTTGAATGAGCTACTTTTTTGATTTGTTTGCTTAGGGCTTGATCTAATTTAGGGTGTTGATGACCATGCACATTACACCATAATGAAGAAACACCATCTAGATACTTTTTGCCATCAGTATCATAAAGATAAGATCCCTTACCTTTTTCTATCACCACCATAGACTCTGGAACCCATTCCTGCATTTGCGTAAAAGGATGCCATATCGTTTGTTTGTCTATTTTTTTTAATTGTTTAGAATTCATAACTTGCTTTCATATACCACTGCGCATCCGTCATTATGAGGAGAGCGAAGCAAGCGATGGTGAGTGGGCGATAAATAAAGAGCCCATGCTACGAGCGGCCGATACATTGAGGCCCATATAGATATCACAGCAAAAGCTTTTTTCATTGCTACGCATGGATCCTGCTACGCGGCTTCTGGGAGATCCTCACGCCACTTGCTCCGCGTGGCTCAGGATGACGATGGTCTATTGCAACGTCGTCGTCAGGATGGCAAATTTGAGTCATTTATTCTCCTCCAAGATAGATCGCAAAGTCGTTAAGAATTTGTCTATATCTGCCTTGGTGTGTTTGGCGGTGATTGTGATGCGAATACGGTCTGTGTTTTTGGATACGGTTGGGGGCCTTATCGCTGGGGCCAATATGCCGGATTCTAATAGCTTTTGTGAAATCAACATAGCCTTATGCGTATCACCAATTAAGATTGGAATTATGGGTCCTTGTGAATTCATTAAGTCACAGCCTATATGGATTAGTTCTTGTCGCACATAGTCGATATTAGACCAAAGCGTCTCACGTAAAGCAGGATTGGATTTGAGAATAGTGATTGATTCGAGTGTAGCGGCAGATGAGGCTGGGTTGGGCCCAGTCGAATAAATAAATGATCTAGCTTTATTACGCAAATAATCAATGACGTCTTCTTTAGCTACAACAAATCCGCCTTGCGATCCAAGAGATTTGGAAAATGTGCCAGTCACAATGTCGCATTGTTGCATTAATTCCCTAGACACAACACCCTCTCCCGATTCACCGTATACACCCACGCCATGCGCGTCATCCACCATAAGTAATGTGCCATTTTGCTTACATATCTTTATATATTCCTCCAGAGGAACCAAATCGCCGTCCATACTAAAGTAAGAATCTGTTATGACTAAACATTTTTTAGCTTTGTTTTTGGCTAATATTTTGGATAGCGCCAATGTATCCAAATGGGCGCAAACTTGTATTTTGGCTCCAGATAAGCGTGCGCCATCTACAATAGATGCATGCGCATAACGATCAACAATCACACAATCATCTTTACCAATCAAGGCTTGTATCACGCCTATATTTGCTTGATAGCCGCTAGAAAAGATTAAAGCAGCTTCTGCGTGTTTGAATTCTGCGATTGATTTTTCTAACTCGTGATGGATACTTAAAGAGCCGGCCACTAAACGTGATGATCCACTGCCAGTGCCCCATTTAGTCAATGCTAACTGGGTGGCTTTGATCACTTGTGGATTATTAGCTAGGCCCAAATAATCATTAGAGGCGAAGTTTAAGTATGTTTTGCCGGCATGCTGAACTAATGGCCCTTGCGCAGATTCAATTTCTCTAAGGCTGCGCCATAAATTATTTTGGTGCAATGACTCTAATTCTGTTTGGAAGTGATTCAAGAATGCTCTCTGAATTTAGGCGGTAGTGAAATTCAAGTCTTTTAACATTTGCAAATCTTGTTCTGAGCTTCGTCCCATCGTTGTCAAATACTTGCCGAGGATGAGCCCATTAGCACCTGCAGCCAGAGCCATGGACTGCAAATCTCTCAAATTAACCTCTCTACCACCAGCAATTTTAATCGTACTCTTTGGCAGAATAAGTCTAAATAAGGCTATGGTCTTAATAATGTCCATCGGTCTTATGGGCTCTAAATGTTCAAAAGGTGTATTTGGTCTTGGGTTGAGAATATTAATCGGCACACAATCCGCATTAATTGATGCCAACTCAAAGGCTAATTCTAAACGCTGCTCAGGCGTTTCGCCCATACCAAGAATTCCACCAGAACAAGGGTGGATGCCATATTCTTGAACCATAGTCACATGGTCAACGCGATCCATATATGTATGAGACGTGACGACTTTATCAAAGTGGCTTTGACAAGCTTCCAAATTATGATTATTGCGATACAATCCAGCATCTTTTAGCCGCTTGGTTTGCTCAGGCGTCAAAAAGCCTAAAGAGGCATCAACCATAATCTTACATTCTTGACTAATGCGTTTAACAGCTTCAACGATGTTTTCGAATTCAGAATCGATATTCTGCCCCCAGCCACTACTCACCATGCAAAATTCGGTAGCGCCCGCCTTTTCGGCTTCCTTAGCCTGCGTAACCATTTCTTCAACAGATTGCAAATTATAGGTAGGGCTATCTGATTCATAATGTGCTGATTGAGAACAAAACTTACAATCTTCAGAGCATCCACCGCTCTTTATATTCGCTAATGCACAAGTTTCGACATCATCACCCTTGAAGTGAAGGCGGACCTCATTTGCTGCAGCCGTCAAATACGGTATAAATTTATCGTCCATGGCCAATAAAGAATTAGCCTCTGCAGGCTTAATTGGCTCACCATTAATAATGCGTTCTTTAATATCTAATATTGTCTGAATCATAAAATTTCTCATACTCTTTCTTAAATAAAACTATAAAATTACTTCGTCATCACGGAAGCGCTGATCACAAGATAAAGCTACTCGTCATCCTGAAAAGCGCGTAGCAAGCTTTGTAAGGATCCCCCAGAAGAACCTTTTACTGTGGGATCTACAAGGGTCTCGTCCCCTCGACCCGTTCGCAAATAGGCCTTTGGCTACTCACCGTCGCTTCGCTCCTCATAATGACATTATCAACTTACTTTAAAAAATGCTTCTATAGGTTCTTTTAAAACCAATAAAAGATCAGCAATCTCTGCCGCCACCAGCGCAATGACGAGGGTAGCATATGTAAAAAACAAAGTGCGCCTTATAATAAGAGCGCACTTCATTAGTTGTCAACCCATTTTATATTAAGGTTAACTAAGGTTGTTGCATGCCCTCAATGCGAGGTTGTGCATTAGGTTGCTCAAGTCGCTCAACTGGCTTGTCTTCCCCGGTTTCAATCAATTGTTTTTGACGTTCACGGTAGCGGCGCATATAGTCGCGCATATACTGCCGATATTCCTGAATGTGTGATTGACGATAATTCCGAATTTTGTCAGGATTCCTCTGTCGCCAAACCTTGGAGCGATCGCGCTGTGTTCTTAGCCAATCCTCACCTTTTGTTTCATCATATTTAAAATAAGTAGGGTGTCTTTGTCGCCACTCACGCATACTATCAATTTGACGTTTATGCTGACATTCGGTCTTAGAACAGACCTTTTGTCGTGGAGAATATTTATTTTTAGCAAAAGTCTCTTGGCAATAAAGACAATTTTGGTCAGCCATTCTAGCTCCCTTCAATTGATACTCTTATTCAGAGGTTGAAGTATATTTTACACCGAAATAAAGAAGTTTTGTACTACTAATGCTGCTGCTCCCATTGGGACAGCATTTTCACCTAATTGAGATGCGGCCACACGAACCTTGGATGCTGCTTCTGGCACAGCAGATTCCTTGATTTGTTGACGTATAGCTTCAATAAAGATAACTCCTGCGGCTTCAATGCCACCACCCACAATAATGAGCTCAGGATCTAATAAATTGGTTAGCATGGCAGCTCGGGCACCCAAGGCATGCCCCGCATCTTCTAATATCGTCGTGGCGGTTACGTCGCCACTTTGAGCAGCGCTGGCCACATCTTGCATTTGAACATGATCTGACTGCATGCATTCTTTAATTTTATCACCCTTGCCGTTCTTTATAGACTCATTAGCTCGAGCTGTAATACCTAGGTCCAAAGCCCAATTACCTGATTCGACAGCACCCGACAACCAACTAACAGGGTCTTCCTTTTTCAAATCAAATAAAAATTCGCCCGCTGCTCCCGAGTTGCCCCTGTGTATTCGACCGTGAAACATGAGCCCACAACCGGATCCGGAGTATAGGTAAACAGCTGATTTGATGTCATGACCTATTTCTGAACTCCACTGCTCACCAAATACAGCCAAATTTGCATCATTATCAATGATGACGGGTATTTCAAAGGCGTCATAAATATTATTCGTAATCGAATTCGAGATAGTCAAATCACCCTCGATTAACCCACGCGGCCACCGAACGGTCCCATTATTGTGGTTAACAATGCCTGGCACACCCACACCAATACCATGAACTTTGGTCATATCAACTTTGGATTCAGTAATCAAATGTTTAACAGATGCAATAATACTCTCTACTGGTCGGCCAATTGTATCAGCGGTACGCTCAACTTTTGCTTTGTGCAAAATTTTGCCTTTTAAATCAGTTAGCACGGCCGTGAAATCTGCCGCATTAATTCCGACGCCAATAGCCAAGGCTGTTTCTGAATCTAAGTCCACTAAAGTTGGCTTACGACCACCTGTTGAAACATGCACCCCCGCTTCAACTAAAGCTTTCTTTTTCAAAAATTGATCGACATAACTAGTAACCGTAACATTGTTCAAATCAGTCATTCGCGCAATATCAGCACGCGCAATAGGACCTTTGCGTCTAATGATTTCTAGAATTAATAAATTCTTCTTCTCATGATCTGAGAGTTCGCTATGGTCTACTAAGCGTCTTTGTTTGCCTCGCATTAGATCTCCGCAAAAAGCTCTTGAATAACCAATGATGCAGCACCTAAAGCAACTGCATCTTCACCCAAGCGAGATGAAATAATTTTGACACTAGAAGACACTTCTTCCATAACAAGGGTTTTGACGACACTTCTGACCTGATTGGCCACATAATCGCCACCAGCATCAATGCCTCCACCAAGCACAACGACTTCGGGATTCAAAAAATTAGTTAAGTAAGCAACTTTGACTCCTAATAAGGTAATAATTGGTTCAATGACTTTAGCAAGGGCATCATCACCATTACGAATACAATCAAAAATCTTGCCTATGGTCAATTCGTCCAAATTATTATTAATCATTTGGTTCAAGCTTGAATCTTTGCCTTTGTCAGCCAAATAAGCCGTCACGTCTGTTTTAATGCCCATGTCTAAACCGCGTGATTTAAAAAAGTGCGTGTCACTAAGCCATGGTGGCAAATTGATATCATGCGATTTAACGGCATTGAATTGTATTTCGCCAGCACTCCAACTAGAGCCCCAAAATAAATCGTTCTTAGCAATAACACCAGAGCCTACATCACCATAAAAATACAGAATGTTTTCGTCATCAATTCTCAAACTTAATTTCTTCTCAGCTAAGGCGGCCAAAGAAGCGTCATTACCTATGGATACAGGAATGCCTAAGTGTTTTTCAAGCATACTCTTAGCCGAAATATAATTACCCATGGTTATCCCACGATCTGGATCTGTATCACGTACGGTACCCGCATTTTTATCAATAACACCCGAGACACCCACACCAATGCCTTTAACTTTCGCACGATCTACCTTAGGGTTATCCAAAACCTTTTGAGTTAATTCAACCGCATCAGCTAGGACGGATTCCATATGGCCTTTACGACGCGCAACCTTTTCTTTAACAATAACTTTAGGGTCTAATGTCGTGACAGCAGCAATGAGAAACTCTGGGCCGATATCTACGCCCACCACACATCCCCAGTCTGCATTCAACTCTATTAATTCCGGGCGTCGGCCACCACTGGATACGTCTAAGCCCTTTTCAATAACAATTTTACTTTTGATATAATTTTCGATGTAATTGGATACGGTCACAATATTATGCCGAGTGATGCGAGCAATGTCTGTCTTAGCAATAGGTCCATTGCGGCGTATGACATCCAAAAATATCATATTTTTTCTCTCGCGGTCAGTCAAAACATCATCTTTATAAAGTGAACGATATGCCATGAATTTTTTCCTCTGTGACTGTTTTATCCGGAGTTATGCATTAAATAGGATTCTGAACACCAAATGCAAAATACCGAAAATTATTTGTTTATAAAAACTTATTGAAGCACTATTTAAAGTTACATCGAATTATAGCGCATATAGAAGCTTTATCAAACAAATTTAATTATTTGGGGATATTCTAGGAGGTTTTTAGCTAAAAAATGTCTAAAATACGGTTAATACGTCTATTTTTTCTTATTTTCATTGGTTAAAACAAGACGAAAACAATATATACATAGGCTCACAATAAAAATCCATGCGGTACTCATGAATATCCAACCCGATAATGTCATTGATAAGCCTCTACGCGTTCTATATCCATGCGCCAATTATCGCGCTTTAGAAGCTAAGAATCAACCTTAAATACCTGGCTATTAAGCGGCCATGCGAGTTGTGGATATCGCCATACGCATGATGTTTAAGAATTCATTTATTTTGACTACATGGGCCCTCAGGTATTGCTTGGGGGCATACAAACCACGTTGGACCGCTCTTAACATTTGGGTTTGATTCTCAAACTCAAAGGTTAGGAGGTCGTTGAATTCTGCAAACAAGCTACCCAAGCCACTTTGAGCTTGATTAAAATAAGCTCTGGCGTCCACTAAGCCTGTTTGTGCCTCAGGCACCACTTCATAGAATATCCTTAAGGCTGTGGTCACACCGCTTAAGAAATGTTGCGGTAATTGATTGCGTCCTAAAGGCGACATATTAATATTGATAGCCTGACTATTTCCATCTTGACCATTAATCAGCCACTTCACAGCTATGTAGTCGCTACTAGCATAGTCTATTGCTTCAGAGCTTAAGAATACGTTTTGTTCTATAGCTTGAGACCAAAATGATTTGAGCTTCGCGGTTGGCAAGCCCTGCATATCTTCATCAGCTATAAAAAATTGCACTCTTTGAGCTTGGCCCCAATTCGAATTGGACGCCCATTTCATAATGGATAACAAAAATTCAGCACTAGCCTGTTGTTCACGCGCATCTTGTATGCTTTCAAAGTTAAACAATTGGCTTATCGGCACACTAAAGCCAAAGTTAAAAGCCCTTTGTCCATTTTGCGTGGCCAAATTAAGCGCCTTGTCCGCTGCCTGCATCGAGCTTTTGAAGTCACGCACAAAAAGCAAGGCATCAGCGACATTGTCGACAGCCAAACGTTTTTGGGAATTCTCATTCTTCAATTCTTTAAGCACGGTGTCTTTATGAAAACGTTGAATTATTCTGGATCCAACCTTAACATCAACCATACCCAGAGCACCGTCCACTTCCACAATAGATAAATGCTGATGATCCCAAAGTACGGGATAAAAACCCTTGTCGGCTACTTTAGCCGCCAATTGAGTGATAGCCTGAATCTCTTGCGGGGTATGCGGAATATAATTCTCATTCAGAATTCGATTAGTCAAAGCATAAAGAAAAGCTGTTGAATTAGCCTCATCAATATCGCTAATATTCACTTCGGAGGACGCCACATTTGTCATACGTGCTTGGCCTTGTTCTTTATCCTGTTCTTCGTCCCGTTCTAAAGAATTCCACTCTCTGGAAGTGCCAAAATTTTTTCTTAATAAAGTTTGTAAATCGTGCAAATCTATATATTTAGAATATTTCCTCAAAGACTTCCAAGCTAATTCAAGCACCTCTTCAAGAAGTACAGCCGTCTTTGCTTCGGCTCTTAAACTAATCACTGGATGATTATGTGATGCCTCTATGCGTAACCAAGCCTCAACTTTTTCAATCTCTTCCTCTTTTGCCCCTGCTTTTTGAACCCCTTCCTTTTTTACCTTAACTTTCCACTCCATACGTTCTGATGGGGTGGTGTTTTTAGATGGCCCGGTCATTTTTAGAGGTTCGAATATTAATCCATCCAAACCTTTTTGATCTTCAGCATTCTTAATCAATTTACGGACAATATTCAAGCCTACAGATTCAGCAGTAATATTCGCCGAATTAGAGCCAAATGTATAGGGAATGCGTACTTCAGGAATGCTGTGGTATTTTTCACCCACCAATTGCACAGGGCGAAGCGGTTTAATTCCACCTTTTGCTTTAGGATTAGATTTAATTGTATCAACTTGATATATGATTTTCAAAAAATTTGCCGCAGCAAATATGGCATCCATAGCAAAAAAACCATCTCTAAACATATATTGACTATAGGTTTCACCTGCAAAAACAGCCTTATTCTCAATGCCTACATTGCGAATATGTGCAAAGCCAACTTGCGAAAGCACAACTCTGGCCTTCTCTTCATGTTCCAACGCATCACGTAGAGATTGCAAACTTTTGCGATCAAGAACAACTGTTGGCGGGTTGTCTTCTATAATCCCAGCTGCTTTCTCAGCTGCTTTGTAATTTTCAACCGCATCCGTGGCAAAAATGGACAAAACATCATCCGTATTCACAACAGACCTATTGCTATCCACAATTCCCAAACGCTGACCATCTCCAGAAAAAGCAAAACCAAAATCAGCTTTATGTCTTTTAACGCCTGCAATCAAACTCTCTAATCCCTCAGCGATATGTGGGTTCGGAATATGGTTGGGAAAATTACCATCCGCATCCTCATACAAAGAAATGACCACGGCACCTAAGGACTCAAAAATATCTCTGGCTATGCTTCCAACAGCCCCATTACCACTATCTAAAACTAATGTGCTACCCCTTAAAAGCTGCCAGCCCTCTCTTTCTTCAGCTCTTGCATCACGAACTAATTCACGTAAACTAGCTCCCTCCTCCTGCTTAAGCACAACGTTTTTAATCCAGCGCTCAGGTGAAGTGCGAAAATATGTTTGCACATAATTTCTATAATCTGCAGTTAAATCAGCCTGTGTCAAACTGCCTTGTCCCGTTTTAAAAGACTCCTGGCTAATATACTCATCCACTTTAGGAAGGCCCCATTCCCTATCATTAGGGTCTAATGATATATCATCATAAAAAAGCTTAATGCCATTAATGTCGGGCTTGTTACTGCCACCCGAAATAACAACACCACCTCGAACACCTTCCAAAAACTTTTGAGCCCAATATGCAAAACCGATTGGTGCTATACCCAAATCAATGACATTCACACCTGTTTTGCGTAAGCCGGCAATAAAAGCTGCTTTAATACGCGGGGTATTAAGCCTCGTATCACCTGCAATCACAACGGTAGGAGATTCTTCATGTGATCTCTCGCGCACCAAAGTTCCATAAGCTTTGGCAACCAAAGCCACTTGTTCATTTTTCAAACTTTCATCCCCTACTGCATTCATATCACCATAAAAGATACGTGGGTCCACTTTTCCTTTTTTAGTGTCCTTAATGATTTTATTGAATACTTCACCTAATAAATCTGGATCAAAACCAATTCCATCAACAATTTTGCCTGTTTTACGGTCTTGTGATGAAATAATATCAATCATTGGAGATTCAAATATTTCTATTTTTTTATCTCGCTTTAACTGAAGTAAGAGATTGTCTCCAGCATCATTGTTTAAAGGATTAAAAGCGCCCCGGGCCTTTTTAGCCTGATGAGATGCGTCGCCTGGTGAGCGGAATTCATAATCCAGCGGAAGATTCATCTCTCGCTCGATCTTATCTGCTTTTTCTGCATTGTTAGTGCCCACAATAACAACGTCAAAAAGATCTTCAAATTCTCTGCCCGTAATTATTTTTATTTTTTCAATAATACCATTCACATCATATCCAACAGTTTCATTATCCAAACTAGGATTGAATACAAATACACGCTTCACATCTTTTTTTGCGGCTAGGGCATCTACAAATTCAGGGATAAATAAATGCGGCATCAAACTTGTATCCACACTACCTGGCCCAAAAACAATTAATCTCTGAGCTCTATTAAGTGTTTCAATGGCTTGGAGGTTGGGTTTGAGTTTTTGGCTTTCGCGTGGAGGAATAGCCCTAAAGACAGAGCCATCTACTTCGCTATTCGACTCCAATACTTGCTCGTCCAATATTCCTGTCTCCACCACCTTAGAGAGATTAAGATTATCTGTCATATGAGTTTGCATCACTGTGAGTGGGGGGCGAATAAAAAAGTGTAGCTCATCTAATATCACACCGTCTTTAGTTGGCTTCTTGCCCTCTTCAGTTGGAGGCTTGGCATTAGCTTCAGCCATGGTTAAACCGGTACCACTATCACTCATGGCAAATTCATCCTCACCCTGCTCTATCATCAAATTACCATCTTCATTCTCAACTAAAGCAATTTGTTGTCCATTGACACGAATATACGGTTTACCCTCTACATTTAATCCTATGAGTATTTTCCGCCCAAATACCCTGTATGACCGCTCGTCCCCAAGTCCAAGTGTTTTTTGAGATTTAGCTTCTGCTGTCAAGTCAGTGCCCACATCACTAATTATAATCGACTTAGCGATATTATTTTCATCTGCTTGGCGTTCAATTTTGAGCACATGGAATTTTTTTTCATTTTTAGGATTCCGAATTGCAAGCACCGTATGTTGATATTTAGCATAAAGGGTACGTGGATCATAACTCGTAATCATGCTAATACCATCTTGAATATCAGTAGCGCTCAATAAATCAATCAAGGCCTGTTGATATAGAATGCTTGAAGCGTCCGTTTTAAAAGCGCTCTCGTCATTGGGTGAATCGCCTTTTTTTAGAGGCTCGCCTTTGGGTAAGGCGCCCGCGTCAACCAAAGCACCTAGAAGCACGAAGTTACGTATACTAGCACCTGACATGTCGAGAAGAGGCTTTTTAGTGCCAAGCTTAAATTCTTTATCCACCACTCGAGCTAGTGTGAGCATATTAGCTGCAAAGAACATAAAGTCATGCGGTATCTTAAGCTTCGGCAATGCAGGTTCATTTTTCGGAGCCTTCTTTGAACCTTTTTTCCTAGGTTGTTTACGCGCATCACCAATATCCCTCAAATGCGCCCAAGTCCACTGCAGAGCCACAAGCATAGCGTCTTCAAAACCCTTGTTTTGAGTCACAATATCACTCATGGCTTGTGTGTAAGATGAAGCTTCGTTATATTCCTCTCCCTCAAATTTACGAATTCGACCGTCCAAAACTTGATCAAACTTTCTTTGATCTAAAAAAGATTTGAATAAGGCATTAACTTGGTCACCTAGAGGTGGAATGATTCCATAATTAGCTTGCCTAAGAGATTTAATGAGTTTGAATGTTGCCCCGCCATCATCTGTATTAGGCACAAAAGAAGCGATAAAAGGGATCAAAACATTATTCCTAGCATCATAACTAGCTTCAAAACCTTTCGCAAATTCGGTCTCTTTTAAGGCCTTCACAACCACAGCTGCTGCTGTGCCGCCGCCAATCACAATAGCTTCGGGATAAATCTCAGGTGAAGGTCGTTGAGTTGTATCGCCATACTTAAATTTGGAAGACTTATTAAACGATGTATCTCCATACATCGAAAGCACTATTTCAGCAAAGCTACGTCCCGTTTTTTCTGCTTCAGCAAATATATGATCATCGGTTGCTTTTTCGCTTAATCCAGCACTAGCTGAGTAATTGGCATCTTGGCCTTCTTTGTCTTTTAAAGCTAATATTTTTCTCAAAGCTTGATAATTCGCGCTTTTTTTGGCTCGCAAAAACAATGACAAATCACCCATGTCCTGCGCCTCAGCTATTTGCTGGTTTTGATCTGCAGAAACACCTAATTGAGTTCGGTGATACAATATTTCTGGCTCGGGTCTTTCTATACCATCTTCCGGTGTGGATAAAGTCATGCGCGCACTGACAACATCGTCAATATCAGCATCACTCCTAAGATAAGTATTTGCTAAAGCCTGTGGTTGCCCAGCTAATGTTAGTAGCTGACGCACAACTTTTGCATCAATAATTTCTTGATCAAAATCAATCTTTGGCTGACTTTTAATGGCGTCTAATAGAATCTGCTTTTCTACATTTGCTGCTGTGGTATTTTTTCTAAGAATAGTGACATCCTTGAGAATTTTGAGAAGCTCAAATAATTCTGATCTCAAGTGTGTTGCGAATTCTAAATCATTAGATTGTATTTCTAATTCATAATGAGAAATATCAGCCAAGGTTATTCTTTGAAGTAAAAAAGATCGAATCTTTTTACGTTCTTTTTTACGTTCTGGTGATAATTCAGCATCTTTAGCATAGGTCAACACCTCTTTGAGTGTTGGTAGAGAAATTTCTCTATAACCGTTCACACCAAATAATACCCCACTAACTAGGCCGGTAGGAATTTCGGCAGCAATGCCACCTTTATCAACAAAATAAGGATCAATGCGTAGGAATTTATAGCTTTCCCCACCAGACGTTTTGATACGGCCATCCTTTTGTGATACATGCCCACCAATAATTGTTTTGACTCCAAAAGATTCGGCAAAAAAACGAATTATTTTTTCATTCACTTGAGGACTTGCTAGTTGATAGCCTTCTTTTTTATCATCGCCCACTCTTACAAAATCTGTCTTCACTAAACCATAAATGTCTTTCAATGAGTCTTTTTGTGTAGAGGAAAAAACATATTTATCTTTTTTATCGTCCGCCTTAGACTTTGCATTAGATTGTACATTCTCTTCCCATAGTACATAAGCCAAATTATCCACTTCTTCAACCGGTCTAATATACATATGGTCACCGCGCCTTTGTGCGCGCGCATATAGCGGGCTATTAATACCATCCGCCAAATCCCTAACAAATTCAAATGACTTTTTAACCGTTATGGAATAGTCTTTAAGGTCCTTCGCATCAATAACTTTCTTAGAAACGAGTTTTTCCCATTGTTGCGCCATCAAATCTAATTCATCCTGATAACCATCCAAAGTTGTTTGAAGATCAGCAAACTCTATTCCCTTTCCAGCTAAATTAACAGGTTTACCGTTACGGTTAACTGGAAAAACAGAATGCAATAAAAGGGCTTTATTCTGAGCTAAGCCCTTCGCCTTCTTCCCCCTACTTTGGTCAATAGACTCCAAAAGAGCTGATTGACCCAAAACCTCATACACTTTGCCAAAACGAAGCAAATATTCCGCCAAATCACGCATTTTTTGCGAATTTAAGAATTGAAGCTGCATTAATTCTAAGGCTTTGTCTTCGTCGGGAGTTAATTCCCACTTTTTGGCCAAACTATCCAGACTCAAAGTCTTAGCCTTTATTTTTGAAACGGTACGAAGCTCCCTTAATATTTCCATCTCTGCTTTAGAGTATTTCTTTTTTAATAAAAGTATATCTCCATCGGCATGAGCTAGAATTCTAAAAGGTTCTATATTCCACGTGACTCCTAATTGCTTCTTCTCCCACTCGCTTTTGGCCCATAATTTGAGCCATATATTTGCCGCAGCTACTTCATGCACATTATTAAAACTACGTTTTAAATTCTCAACCCCTTTAGCATCCTTAATCTTTTTTTTGGCTTTGATGCGTTTATCAGCTTCTTTGATAAGTTCTGCATCGCTTAGAGTTGAATCAACTCTACTCGACAACCACTCTTTTTCTAAATACTTTTTAGCCAATACGTCCATAGGACTCAAATCAATACCTAATTGAACTAATATCGATCGATTATTATCACGGTAATTGGAGCGCATCCAATGTGCTGTGAGTACAGGGTCTCCAAAAGCCGCACCTAAGGCCCATAAATCATGATCTGCCAAAGTGAAACGTTTGGTTGATTTGATTACCTCTTCTAATTCATGTCCACGATCAACCAAATCACCCACAATAATAGGCTTAGCTCCTGGGGCATAAAGACGCAAAGTATTAATGCCATAACTGGATGCATGCACATCCGAAACCAATAAATACTCCCGCCCCTTCAGAACTTGGCCTGGAGTGTTTATCGATTTAATTTGGTCAACAAGTTCACGACGTAGTGTACTAATTGATTTATTTCCCCTATTTTTAACATCGCCAAATTCTAAAAAGAGATCAATAAAATCCGCCGAATCAGCAATGATTTCTTCAATACGACTATTCTGAAATTCTGATCCAGTCAAAACATCTCCAACGATTCTGCGATACATGGTACCGCCATCAATTGCGCCAGCTTTTTTTTTCGTTCGAGCTATGGCTAATAAGAATTTAGTCACCTCATCAGACTTATCATCTGTTTCAAAAGCCAATTCAACCAAATATTCCCTATATATGCTTTGAACCATTTCTTCCAAAATAGATTGCAAACGAGCATTGAGACTATTTTCAAACTCTTGTCGAGCTTGATCTTGATTAGAAGCATTGCGCATTAGCGACTCAAATTCACGCGTGATCTCACCGCGAACTTGACCTTGTATACGACGACCTTGATCCAGCCATTTTTCTGCCAAACCAGCCTCAATCTCTTTCTCTAGCTCTTCCTCTGGCACGCTTGTTTCGCTTATACCGCTTCTTGACTCCCTAGACTTCAAGAGCTTTTTTAGCTTATTAGTATTAACTTTTATCTGGTTTATCAATATCTGCGCATAACCCTCAAAATATTCAATGGCCACTTTTTTACCTGGATAATCAGTCGTATCCTGCTCAATTGCATCCCCGGTCGCTTTTAACGAATAAGCCAAATCGGTCATTTGACGTATAGCTTTGATAATCAAACGCCATTGAGTCCTACCTTGAATCAGCTTAGCCTTCTCTGCGGGCTTCCTATAAGAAGTGTTAGGTAAAACACCCCCTTTTAAAGTGACGGGTAATAAGTTATAAATGGTATTAATAGTTTTGCGAATTTCAGCGGGCAATTCACTTGCTGAAGGTTTTAACAGCCCTTCAGGTTTTGCCATACGCACACCTTTAATGGGTGCTGTGCTTAAGTCCAAAGCCTGACGTAATTCAAACGTGGTTAAGGCTGGGCTTGAAACCAAGGATTGTGGCTCCTGGGTATGCAATGTCATCCATTGAATGGCGCCCTTAGCAGTATTTTTCTCTATGCTAATGGCTTGATTCAATTGGCCTAATAATAAGTGTTCATAACGGTCATAATTAGTTTCATGCAATATTTGGGGCATGAGTGATACAAAGGATATGCCTTTGGATTTTAATAGCGCTTTGAGATTAGGTGCGTGATACCCACCCGTAATGACGACGGCCTTGGACTGACTAGCGGATTCCATTTTGGACTCAATATTCTTCACGAATACAAGATCACGCGCGTAAGTGAGTTGATAAAATTCTTCTATTTGGCTCACACTTGTCTCAAATGTAGGATTCAATTGAATCGTCAAATCATAATGCTTATCCAAGTCCATGATTTGTTTATTCAAAAACCCAACCATCACTTTGGAATTAAAATATATTTTATTCTTTGTATACAGCGCAAACTCCGCTGGGGTGATTTTGAGTTCGAATAATTGCTTTAATAAAGCTGCATTGGTGCTCACGGCATAAAGCATTTTTTGATTAGAGTTCCGAATGAGGCGATTAGCTATTTTTTCTTCTAGAATTACTAGCTCATCAAGCACTGATTGGGCATTCAATTCTTGGGACTGCTCTATATAGTGAAGGTAAGCCTTAAGATTGGGGTAGGCGTCTATGTTGGCTTTGGTTTTTTCGCGTAATAAAGCATAAAAAGCCACACTTGTTAAATCACGCTTGCCCTTAATTTTTTGTGCATCACGGTTTAGAAAATCCTGCATTAACTGTTGATCAGTGGGATTTAATTGTTGCATGATTTGATTCTGCTCTTTTGACGCGGACTTAAAGTCTATTTTTGCCTCTATGGCCTTCAATTTTCTGAGAACATGCAGTGCTTTGAGATTTTTTATTGTCACAGCATGCTTCTGAGCGATTTTTTGCAATTGCCCGAAATAATCAGTTATATTTATTTTTTCTGCATAATACTGATTCTTAAGGTCATCAAACTCCCTCAAGTCATCCGTGAATAAACGTGTTTTGAGTGTTGTCGCTGTGCGGCTAATTTTGCTCAAATACATCAAGGCATCTTTGCGATTACGCGTGATTTTTTCATATAGCAATAAGCCTTGATCATAAAGACCGCGATCCTCCACGCCCCATATACTAAAATCCCTTGATCCGGTTAAGCTCAAGTATTCAGCGCCATGCAACAAACCTTTGCGTAATAAACTCCTAGACACTTCAAGCCTCGTAGACTCATCCACTTCGGACTTCAAATAAGATAAGGACGCCTCGCCTTTAGCGGCTTCCGTGAAGACATATTCAATAGATTCTTTTTGGAGGATTAGGTCTAAGGCTTTGGCTAAATTAAGCTGGCCGGACTCATTTGTATGCGCGTCCTGCATGAGAATAATCGTTTTATTGGCATTTGGTGCTTTGTACACATCCTCAATTAGAGCTATCGATTCCGGGAGATCAAAGCTTAATTGAAGGCTGTTTAGGGACGGTATGTCTGTGACCTGAGTGAATTTATTTAGATTAGGTGCAGCAATTGCTAATTGTTGTAATGAAAAAGCGAGGGTCAGAACCCCAGCCATCATCTTCAGATGACGTGTATACATAAATATCCTCCCAGAATTAAAGTAAATGAAAAGTCTTGTGTCAAATATACCTACTGGAATGCACTAATTCAAGGCTTGACACCGCAAAAAAATATCTTTCTGTAAGCCTTGTTTAAATAGGCTTAAATGCGCTTAAATACACAAATGCTAATCTTCAAAAACACACTTCTCACATGACTCTATCTACCCTATGTTATAATGTCGGTTATGATAATTATTACGGGTGGTGCGGGATTTATAGGCAGTGTTTTGGCGGAGGAGCTTAATGCTCGCGGCTATGATGATATACTCATTGTTGACCAGGATATGAAGAATACGGCCAAAGAAGCTAATTTGGCTAATCTTAATTTTAGAGATTATTTGGAATCCGACGAATTTCTTAAAAAAATTGAAGGTAATAGCTTTAAAAATGTTGAGGCCATATTCCATCAAGGTGCCTGCTCTAGCACAACAGAGATGAATCTCGACTACTTAAGAACCAATAATACTGAATATACGGAACGCTTGGCCTTATGGGCTGTTAGAAATAATGCTTATTTTTCTTATGCGTCGTCTGCTGCGACTTATGGCAATGGTGAATGTGGTTACGATGACGCTGATGACCTCTCCCCTAAGCTCAAACCCCTTAATCCTTACGGTGACTCCAAATTAGCTTTTGACCTCAAAGCAATTGATAGTGGCTTGATAAAAGAAATTATTGGGTTTAGGTATTTCAATGTTTATGGACCTAAGGAATATCATAAAGAAGGCATGCGTAGTGTGGTACATAAGGGCTTTGAGCAAATTCGTGATACGGGTCAAATTAAATTATTCAAATCTTATAAAGAAGAATATCCTGACGGTGGTCAAAAAAGAGACTTTGTTTATATCAAAGATGTTTGTAATGCGCTTCTCTGGTTTTACGAAAACCAAAAGCATAAAGGTATATTCAATATTGGAACAGGGCTTGCAGCAACTTGGAATGATTTGGCTAATGGGTTATTTGCAGCTATGCAAAAGCCGGCCAATATCGACTATATCGAAATGCCTGACTCAATCAAAAATCAATACCAATATTTTACCGAAGCCAAAATGGACAAACTCCGCGCCACTGGTTGCCCCACCGAATTCCGTCCCATCCATGACGGCATTAACGACTATGTCGTCAAGCATCTCTTATAGCATGTAATTGCGAGGCGCTCTTAGCCGCGGCAATCCCAGATCCAAGAGAGTGTATAATTCTGCGTGTCTAAAGCAAACTTTAAGCAGCGTCATTGCGAGGAGCGCGTAGCAAGAGACGTCGCAATCTCAGGCTATTATCAACTGTGTTTAAGTGGTTTTAATGCCCGCTGTTACACCCCTAGATTGCTTCGTCGTTGCTACGCACTTCTCGCAATGACGATGGCCTATTAGCTTCGTCTTTTACTACGTGTAGTTAAGATGCTGATGGTGCAGGTTCGGAGGCTTAGATTGTGCCCGCGACACTACTACGCGTTCCTCAGGATGACGGAGCGGGTTCTGAGGCTGAGGCTTGAAAGCTGGGTCTTGCTGACACTCGTTCAAACCATAACTTTAGATTAGGTGTTTCGTCTGTGATGGATAAACCGACGCGTGGTAAGGCTGATAAATGGGGTGTCATGGAAATATCAGCTAAAGAATAATTTTGAAAAAAGTATTCTTGATTGCTCAACTGCTGTTCTAATTCTTGCATGGAAGACGCGATATTGGCTCTTAACTTTATTTTGGTTTCTTCTTTTTGTTGGTCTTTGGGTTTGAGCAATGTCTCGATTAATAATAACCCTATTTGCAAACATAAACTTTTGTCATATTTAGCTACCCATGCCGAAATTTCTGCTTTTTGCTCTTCAGATTCTGGCAAGAGTGGGTTTTGTGTATGGGTCTTATTTAAATAAAGATTAATTTCATAAGCATTGGACATATAAACATCACCATCAATAATAGCAGGCACTTTAGCATTTGGGCTTGCTTTTAAGAATTCTGGGTCTGACTTAATATCTTTGTGCTCGCGAATATTAATCGATTCATAATCCAAGCCTTTTTCAGCTAATGTGATTTTGACTTCTCTGGAATTACCTGATCTTGGGAAACAGTATAGTTTAAGCATTGTTTTTCTCCTTAAGTAAATCATTAGCAGCTAATTGAGCTTGTCGAATACAGTCCGGTATGCCCACGCCATTATGAATATTGCCGCAAAAATATAAACTTTTTATTCCTCTTACCGATGACTCAATGTCTTGGACTAATTCTTTATGGCCTAAAACGTATTGTGGCATTGAATTCGTGAAACGTCCAGACTCTATAAATAATGGCTTTCCTTCTAATCCGAGAACACCTTCTAATTCCTTACGAATCAACCACAACAACTCATCATAATTCATATCAAAATATTGTTTACCAAAAGGTCCACCCACAAATGCGCGTAAAAGCACATGCCCATATGGTGCTCTATTGGTAAATTTGATACTCGAAAAGCTACAGGCAATTAAGGGTGAGTTTTCTTTGGCGGGCACCACAAAACCAAAGCCGTTTAATTTATGTTTGATTTGCATACGCCTAAAGCCCATGCTTATAGTAACAACTGATTCATGACGTACAGCCCTCAAATTAGTCGCTAATTCACTATGTGTATTTTCTAATAAATTAGCTGAAGCGGATGGTGGTAGCGCCATAACTAGTGAATTAGTCTTAATACTTTTATTCCCCACATCAATAGTCCAATGCGGAGCTTTTTTATTGAATTGAATGGATTCAATATTCGTATTAGTGCTAATTGTATTAGCTTCGAATGATTTCTCTAAGGCATCGGTCAAAGACTGCATGCCTTCTTTAAGGGAGAGAAATAAACTATAGCGTGGTCCCGAATCTTGATTTATGGAGCTCGCAGCCTTGTTCTTGCGCATCGCACGAATAAGGCTGCCATGCTTTGTTTCCATATCCACAAAGCGCTTTAATAATAAATGGGTGGATAATTGAGCGGGGTCACCGGTATACACTCCACCCACCATTGGTTGGGCTATATAATCATAAGCTTCACTTCCCAAGCGGCGCTTGATGAATGTCTCAATGGACTCATCTGGAGAATCACGTTTAGCTCGAATGAATGGTTCAGCCAATAAACGCATTTTGCCTGGTAAACTAAGAATGTCTGACTTTATGAATGCGCCCAAATTAGATGGGGCTATCATATGAAAGCCTTCTGGAACGGCACGTAAGCGCTTGTCTCGCAAAATAAAACTACGACGATTCACATCATTCGTTTGAATTAGTTCATCTTCCAAACCTAATTTCTGGATGAGCTCTAGAGCTTCTTTTTTTTCGGATAACCAAGAATCAGGTCCACGCTCAATAATAAAACCATCGCGCTTAATCGTTTGCATAACGCCACCTGTATGGCTAGCTGAATCTAGAATAGATATATTTAGCTGAGGCGCTTTTTCTTTGAGGTGGTGGGCGCATGCTAGACCCGAAATACCTGCTCCCAGAATAACTACGTCTTGTATGGATTGATTACCCATGAATTCATTTCTTTTGACTTAATTCATGCACAATATCAATGAGGTATTTGGCATGTTCAAAGGGTGTTTCGGGTAGTATTCCATGCCCTAGGTTGAATATATGCCCTGGACGATTCCCAACTTGATCTAATATAGATTTGGCTCGTGCGCGTATAGTTTCTTTATTGGCATAAAGAATCAAAGGATCCATATTGCCTTGTATGGCCTTATGTGTACCCACCATTTCCCAAGCATCATCAATATTAACTCTAAAATCAATACCCATCACGTCCCCACCTGCCTGAGACATTTGTTTTAATAAAGCGGTATTCGCTGTTCCAAAATGAATCACGGGTACACGGCCTTTAACGCCCTCTATCACCTTTTGCGAATAAGGCATGGCGTATTGCGCGTAATCCAATGGCCCTAAACAACCCACCCAGCTATCAAAGACTTGGACTGCCTGAACACCTGCATCTATTTGGCCATTCAAATGTTCAATCAAGCCATCTGACACTTTATCCAATAAAACTTTCCAGCGTCCTGAGTCTTCATACATAAACTTTTTTGTGCGAGCGAAGTTTTTGGATATACCACCCTCAACCATATACGACGCCAGCGTAAACGGCGCTCCACAAAATCCTAGTAAAGGAATATTGGGTTTTAAAGATTGGCGCGTGAGTTTTATGGAATCATATACAAAGCCCAAGTGTTCTCTAACATTTAATGTCTCTAATTGATCTATGTGTTTGCCCTCATCCAAGCTCACTTGTATGGACGATCCTTCTTTACGGTCGTACTCCAAACCCATGCCAAAACATTCCACAATCACCAATATATCTGAAAAAATAATAGCCGCATCCGCACCCAGCTTTTCTTGAGCTAAGACCGTCATCTCGGCCACCATTTCTTTATTTTTGCAAAAATCTAAAAACGAAACATTGCGACGGATTGCCTGGTATTCATGCATATATCGACCAGCCTGGCGCATCAACCATATAGGCGTTACTTCTGTCGGCTCACAGCGCAAGGCTTTCATTAATAAACTATTATGCAATGCGTCACTATCCTGTTTAGGGGGCGTTGGGTCATTTGAGTCTATAGAAATGGTTGGGTTTTGCTTCATTGATTTAGCTGCTTCCAATTTATTGGCAATATCCAGAACAAAGGCGCCTATAGTTGAATGTGCGGGCTCCAAGTCGGCTCCATAGCCCAATTGTTGTAAGGTTTCTGTGCAAACAGGGCCAATAGAAGCAATAACCGTTTTGTTGAGCGCTTTATTCAAATCGGCATGTACACCCATAGATTTAGCTACTTGGATGACATGCTGGATTTGTTGTCCACTTGTGAATAAAACAGCATCAACTTCTTCGTCAACGATAGCTTGTATGCCCGCCTGCAGTGACCCCAAATCATCCGGTAAAGACCATTTATAAATGGGGACACGCACAATTTTTGCTCCACGCTTTTCCAGTCCTTCGGTTAGCGCTTGGTTAGTGATGCCATATTCTTGCACGGCAAATTTTTTGCCTTGTACAGAACCAATATCGTCACAATCATCTAATTCTTGAATAACCTCACGCCAAGTATTCGGCTCAGGTACATTCACGGTAATAGGGATTCCATATTCCTTTAAGACCTTATGTGGCTTAGGTCCTCTAGAAACAATGACTGGTATTGATATAGCTTGAATTGTTTCTTCTAAACCTTTTTCTTTAGCAATGAGTTCAATCAAAGCGCGCGCACCGACACCGGTCATAAAGACAATTGCATCTATGCGCTTGGCAAATAATTCTTCAATAAAGTGCTCAATTTG
>JBLINS010000017.1:0-42166 GCA_047639455.1 Candidatus Omnitrophota bacterium | reverse complement strand
CCCAAATTCATCCTACGTGCATTCCAGTCTCCGGCGATCATCAATCCAAATTAACATTGATGTCTGAGAGTTTGCGTAATGATGGTCGCATTTGGGTTTCTAAACAAAAGGGCGATAAACGACCTGCGGCAAGTATTCCTGAAGAAGAGCGAGATTATTATTTAGAGCGTAAATATCCTAGCTTTGGAAATTTGAGTCCGCGAGATATAGCTTCTAGAAGTGCTAAAGAGGCCTGTGATTCGGGTCATGGCGTTGGCGATACTGGTTTGGGAGTTTATTTGGATTTTGCAGATGCTATTAAGCGTTTGGGCAAAGACGTCATTAAAGATCGTTATGGCAACTTATTCCATATGTATCAAAAAATAACGGGTGAGAATCCATACACGTCACCCATGCGAATCTACCCAGCTGTGCATTACACGATGGGTGGTTTGTGGGTTGATTATGAACTCATGACGTCTGTCCCAGGCTTGTATGCTATTGGTGAGGCAAATTTCTCTGATCATGGCGCTAATCGTTTGGGAGCCTCAGCATTAATGCAAGGTTTGGCAGATGGATATTTTGTATTACCTTCGACGATCAGCTCTTATTTATCAACGCAATCACGGTCAGAAAAAGTATCCATAGATCAGCCTGAATTCAAGCAAGCAGAAAGTGATGTTAGAGCGCGATTAGACAAATTGATTTCGATTCAAGGTAAGCGCACGGCGGCATCATTTCACAAAGAATTAGGTCTTTTATTGTGGGATAAATGCGGCATGGCTAGAAGCGATAGTAGCTTAAAAGCAGCGTTAAAAGAAATTCCTAATATTAGAACAGAGTTTTGGTCCAACCTTAAAGTCTTGGGTACAGGTACCGATTTTAATCAAGATCTTGAGCGCGCGGGCCGCGTGGCTGACTTCATTGATTTTGCAGAAGTGCTTTGCGCGGATGCTTTGCACAGAGAAGAATCATGCGGAGGACACTTTAGGGTTGAACATGCCACCGAAGACGGGGAAGCTAAGCGTGATGACAAAAAATTCTCCTATGTTGGCGCCTGGGAATATCAGGGTGAAGGCAAACCCGCTAAGGTCCACAAAGAAAAACTTGAATTTGAAAATGTACACTTAGCCACACGGAGCTATAAATAACGTCATTGCGAGGCGCGCGCCGTCACAGCAACGCGGCAATCTAGGGCTATATTGGATAGCTGGTGTTGAATATAAAAAAACGATGTAAAATATTCATCCGTCATCCTGAGGCATGCGGAGCAAATGCCGGTGAGTGGGCGATGAATAAAGAGCCCGTGCTACGAACGGGCCGAGTTAGTGAGGCCCTTGTAGATCCCCCAGAAAGAGACTTGTCTGGGAGATCATTACGCTGCTAGCTAACGCGCAGCTCATGATGACAGACTCACATTGTTCACACATTGATAGGTAGAGACTTATTATGAAATTAAAATTAAGAGTTTGGCGACAAAAGAATTCAGAATCTAAGGGTGAATTAGTACAATACAATTGTGACGAGGTGAGCCCTGATATGTCATTTTTAGAAATGTTAGATGTATTGAATGAATCTTTGACTCAACAAGGTGATGAGCCTATAGCTTTTGATCATGATTGCCGTGAGGGCATATGTGGCGCGTGTTCACTGATGATTAATGGGATTGCCCATGGACCTGAGCGTGGGACAACAGCTTGTCAATTGCATATGCGTGTCTTTAAGGACGGCCAAACAGTCACTATTGAGCCTTGGCGCGCTAAGTCATTTCCTGTGATTCGTGATTTGGTCGTCGACAGAACTTCTTTTGATCGTATTATTCAATCGGGTGGTTATGTGAATATTAATACGGGTGGCGCACCCGATGCTAATGCCCTACCTATATCAAAAACGGAAGCAGACATAGCCATGGATGCAGCAGCCTGCATAGGCTGTGGAGCTTGTGTTGCTGCTTGCAAAAATGCTTCAGCTTCTTTATTTGTCGCAGCCAAAGTCTCACAATTAGCCTATTTACCCCAAGGCCAAGTCGAACGCAAAACACGCGTCAAGAGTATGGTCGAAGCCATGGATCAAGAAGGATTCGGAGCCTGTTCTAACGAATTTGAATGCGAAGCCGTTTGCCCGAAAGAGATTTCGGTTAAGTTCATCTCTAAGATGAATCAAGAATACCGCAACGCCCTTTAACGTCACCACTCCCGCATAGCTATAACACGCCCATGCGCAATCACGCCACCCCGTGTAACGATATTATCACCGCGAAGGCGGGGATCTTATATTAAATAATCAGCTTCTCAGTACATTGTCCGGGATAGTATAGATTTTTGGATTCCCGTCTTCGTGGGAATGACAATTTCTTCTGCGGAATGACATGCTCGAGCTTGTAATTTTTAGTCCATAAAAATTTTGGATAATATTGAATATTGTTGGCTAGTCAGGTATCCTTTGCTTATGTATACACTATCTATTAAAGGAAGTAATTCCTGTGCGTAAACCAATTAAAATACTATCCATCGTTGTATTGAGTGCCTTTTGCTTACAACAACTCGCTATGGCGGTACCTGGTGTGCCCACACACACATTGGCGCCTACATTGCCTATAATCTTCAATATTCCTGAATCTGTAGCCATCCTAGAAGATAGTTATGATTCTAGCCGCTTAGGGCAGTCGCAAGACGATATTAAAACAATTGTCTTAATTCAGGATGCGCACACTAATCAATCTGGGCAATTAAATATCGCCAAGACTATTACCCATATTATGAATAAAGATCCTATGCGATTTGTATTCACGGAGGCCGCCTCTGGAGATCATTCGCTGCATAATCTTCAAGAATTCGCTAGTCAGTCAAAACGTCAAAAGGTGGGCTTGGACTATTTACGTAAAGGCTATTTACATGGCACAGCTTATGCAAGTTTGGTGGGTGAGCATAACTTCACTCTTTGGGGTGTGGAAGATATGCAATTGTATATTGATTCTGTCCGTATCTATGAGCAAGTCACACAAGAACGACAGCGCGCTTTGGGTTATTTGAGTCAACTAGACCGGACTATTAAGAGCCTAAAGTCCCAAATTTATAATGAAGACTTACAATCCTTAGATAGGGCCCGACAAGCTTATCAATCGGAGATGATGAGCTTAACAGAATACTTTGAGGTATTAAAACAATTTGCCGCCGGAGAATACGTAGATTTGAGCGGTCTGCCCCATTTGCGATTTCTTGATGAGCTTAAGGAGCTTGAACTCCAAATTGATTTCAAGAAAGCTAATCAAGAACAAGCTCTTGCTATTAAGGCATTGTCACAAGAGGATCAAATATATCTAAACACTCTAATTCACAACCAAAAATACACGCCAAGCAAGTTAATCATCAAGACTGAGAATAGTGCCAAAGGTTTTTATGCCTTGCTCGCAGAGAAATTAGATAAGCGCCAAAATGAATACCCTGAATTATTCAAGTACTTACATTATCTCGAGCGTTCTAAGAATATGAATGCCAAGGCTCTCTTGGATGAGTATGCTATTTTGGAGCAAATGGCATTTGATGCTTTAGCACAAACTCAAGATGAATTACTAATGGTGTTATTTGCTAAAAGGATTGAATCCTTACGTAATCTATTAAATCTCAGAATCACGCCTAAAGCATATGCTGAATTAGATTCAAAGCTTGGCCAATATGATATGGATGTGATTAGTGGTTTTTTGAATCGCAAAATAGCTGAATCTATGAAGAATTATGAGCAGGCCATATTCACAAATGAATTTTATCTAGAAACAATTGATTTAGCCAAATCATTTTACGCATTAACTTATGCACGCGATGTGGCCTTTGTCGACGATGCGTTAAGGCAAATGGCACTATATGAGCAAGATAAGTCCATTATGGTTGCAGGTGGCTTTCATACACCTAATCTTAAGAAATTATTAGAGGATCGCGGCGTATCCTATATTGTCATCACACCACAGGTTATGCATGAAACTAATCATATTCAATATGAGCAATTATTATTGGGGCAAGTCGATTACTTAAACCGACAATTTTCTATCAACACAATTCAAAATACAATTGGCACATTGCAACCGCGTGATTTGAATCTTGGGGGACAAAGTGGGTACCAGTCTTTAGTGGCAGAGCTCACATCGCCAAGTGCTTTAAAGGCAATAGCAACGGAAGGCACGCCGAATAGTTTTAGCCGTATGTCAAATAGATCTGTTAGGGATAGGCAGGATCGCAATCGAAAAGTTCAACTTGAAATTCAAAAGGCTAGGAGGCAGGCTAAGGCGCTGGCTAAGAAAATAAATAAATCAAATAAGGCCGCGACTAAGCATCCTGATCACGAAAAATGGAAGGGTGATTTAGCCTATTATTTGTCTAAAGTAGACGATTTACGATCTGAACAAAGGCGTTCGCGAATGTCAGATTTAGAGCAGGCGATAAAGCAAATTGGTGAAGTTGTTGATCGGGGATCGAATGAGTCTTTATTGGATGAGATGAGCCCGACACATGCTTTTAAAACAGCTTATCAGGAGATTGTAGAAGCAATAGCCATAGGTGGTGGGGTTTATGAGGCGAGCTTCGATGAGCGTCAACGATATATTGCAGAAGCCTTCCCCTCAGGTAAGTTTAAGAAATTGAATAAAGTTTTAACAATACTTAAAAACCAGGAAAAATTGTTAATTGATTCTAAGGAACCAGCTGATTATATGCGCTTGATGCGTCGTTTTGAGAGTTTAAAGCATATACAGGGATTAAATATCAATGAAGCCAAATTGCTGAGATTGGCTTTAGAAATTAGTTTGGGCATATACGAACATGAGGGTCGCGTTCTTGAATTACAAAATTACAAAGAACAATTAGAGCTTGAATTAGCTCAGCCTGGACAGGGCAAATTTCACAAAATAGCTGCGATTCAAGACATTCATGGATCAGCGCATCGCTTAGCATCTTTAGTAGGTTATGCCTTTGGCCTTAAAGACGAAGAGGGCGACCTGGTTTTTGATCGTGTTGCCAAAAAAGAGGGGCGAACGAATTTGCAAGCGCTTCAAGCGGCCTTGGTTGAAGCTAATATTAATCCTAACGATGTGGATGTAACGATTGTTGGGCTCGCTGACAAATGGGATCGAGGTAAGGATCCCGCTGGTGTTTTTGAAATCGTTTCTTGGTTAACATCGATTGGGAAGGCTGAGCCTTTGGTGGGTAATCATGATATATGGCGCGCAAACGGAGTCTTACGATTACATGATTATTATGCTAAACAAGGTGTTGATTATAGGGATAAATTAAATGAAGGTCGGCATTTAGCCTATTGGGCATGGGACACCATTAATCATGAAGGTTGGAGTGTGGTGGAGTTCGAGCAGGAAAATGAAAGACGTTTTAATGAGCAAGTTGATCGTGTGAATGAAGAATTCTACGAAAAGACTATATATGATGATTGGGTGCCTCTGGAACATATATCGTTGGCTAATATCCGGGCGGAAAAAGAAGGCACAATTCTTCAACGAGCGAAGGATGCGAATGCTGACATTCGCAAGAAAAATAATGCGATGGCTAGCAGAGCGAAAGAGCAGTATAGAGCCGATCATGAAGAAGATAGCGAATTTGAAGAATTGGAAGGCGAGGCTTTGGAGCAATACTTAATTGAGCATGCAAGTGAGTTCCCCATTCAACCACAAAAGCCCTTACCTGATATTGCCGGTCCAGTGAATGATAGCTTAATTAAGCGAATGAAGGGCTATAATCAAACGATTAGGTTAGCGGCCGAAGCAGCAAATGAGAGTATTACTCTTATAGAGCTAGATACCATAACTAAGGACAATTATTATAAAAACGATGTGATTGTGCGGCGCGCATTATGGGATTTGAAACACTATCACTTAGCCAGAATTGATGAATTGAGGAATTTGCATTTACATAATTTGTGGCCACAGGGAGATGATGGTTTTGATGTGGCTTATGAAACAGATGCAGGTATTGAGTTGCGTGGCGTTCCGGCTTTGCAGGCTATATCCGAAAAAATAATTCGTTTTTTTGAAAAATATACTGTTGACGAACTATTACATGAATTGACTACTCAAGGTGAAGAGCTAGGTTTTACGGAAAGGGTATTTAATGAACTTGGTCGTGAGCTTGAATTGGTGAATGCCGTTTATGCTGATAAGGGAGGTGGTGCCACCATGATTGATTATCAAAAATTTATCGCTACGGGAGGCATTGACGGAAAAGTAGGCCAGGGTATAGAGACGCAAATTGACAATTTTGACGGAGCTGACGGAGAACGCTTATTCTGGGGCGATATTTTGACGGGGCATATAGATTCTAAGAAGTGGTTAAAAGACTCTATTGCTCCCAACTACCCCTCACCAATAACTGGTAGGAGTATGCGTAATGTGGATGGTGGTATGGCTTTTGCTTATCATCGTGGTGGCTTTGTAGCTATATACGATCCCGCTCAAGGATTGCGTTTGTATGGGTATTTGTCCGAGGATGGTTCTGTGGCGGATACAATTGATGATCAAACTCTACATTTCTTGAAACAACTTAATCCTAAACAACAGTACTTATTAAAACGCAATCATGACACCCGAGCCCATCAACATGAAAGACTGCAGGCTATCCTGGAAGCCTTATCTTATGAAGCTGATGGTCTCGCAAAAGAGCTTAAGACCATAAATAAAGCAAGAAGTGATAAATACGCGACTATTTCCGAAGAATCTGATGAGAACTTTAGACTGCTTGTAGCAAAATACAAAGAGAATCTGGTGTTAAATGCTATAGAAGGCGAACAGTGGTCCAAAGCGCGAACGTTGGTAGAAAAAAATAAAACATCATTAGGCACTTTAGCTCCCTTGCTTGAAGATCTTATTGACGCCTCTGTTCGTATGGCGGAAGTTGATGGTGAAACAATCGGAGGAGTGGGTGTAGGGAAAGCATTGGTTGGTGAGATTGGATTGTCGTTGAGTGCGTTGAATTTAGGAGGCTTGCTTAGGGAAGTGGAGCCTGAGGGTGAAGACTTGGCTGATGTGGAGCTATTTGCGGCGGCGGCTTATCGGGCTTTGAATTCAGATGACGCGGAGACTTTTAGCTTTTTATCGAAAGATTCTGAGGCTTTGTATACGGTGACGGTTGATGGAGCGGGCGATGGAGCAGAGTTGGTATTGAGTTTTGGTGAGAATTTAGCTCCGTACACTTTTAACAAAGCTGCCGCTTTGGAAAAGTTAGCGCACTTGAGGGCTGATGAAAAGCGACGTATTGAAGAGTTGGTTTATGCGGCTGCCGCGCAGTCAGAGGCTAGGCAAATGGCTAAAGAGCATTTAGATGGAGCTCGCGCTTGGGCGCTGGATTACCAAATCGCGTTTGATGATTTGTTCGCTAAGTTAAGCGATGCTGAAAAAGTGGTGCATTTGAATTTATTCTTAGCATCAGCACAATGGTCTCTGAGACGAGTTTGGGGCAAAAACAATCAGTTCTACATGTCTCAAGCTACATATGATGCTTTGCCAATTAGTGCTCAAAGAGTTTTTAATAATGCCAGTGTATTGAATGATTATCGAATCAAGATTGGCGAGCCTGATGGAAGCCGTTTGATTGTGAATGGGTATACACAAGATGACGCGGGTAAACGCGATCATTTCAATCTAAGACTACAAGCTATTCGAAGGGGCCAAATCCCTCAATATTTGAAGATGATAGTCATGCCACATATAGTTCTGCAAGACACACTTATTATTCCAACTCAAATTGAAAACGATACTTTACGAGAAGCTTTTGCTCAAGCCAAGGAAATATCGACAGAGACCTATACTATTATCGCCAAAGGCTGGCAGAGCGCACCATCTCAAAATATCTTATTGCCAGGCTTGCAATACATTGATGGCTTCCAATTCACGAATCAACAAGTCCTCAAATTATTCTTACTCCCTATCTCCCAATGGCTTAGAGCAGCTCGAATGGGTGCCAAACAACTCGCCGTAGCCGCATAATGTCTTCGTGTCATTGCGAAGGACGCGAAGCAAGTCCTGCGGCAATCTAAAGACTTTTAGGCGAGATAGCTATACTTTATTCTTAATGGCAATGCCTCAATAACTACATGATTTAATCTAATAAAACGACCAAATAGATAGTAAATGCCAAAATTACCAATATTGGGTGCTTTGCTTGAATATTCCTTCTCATAAAGGCATACTTCACTTATATAGTTAAGTTTGAAAATATCTGTATTCACTTAAGTCAACTAGAAGTGGATGGGCTCTGACGTCTCTCAAGTACTTGGTATATTTAATGGGCGAGCGTTTTGATATTTATTATAGAAATAGTTAGGAATAGAATTTAAATTAAATTTAAAATATGAGCACTTTATATATATTATTCATAAGACATATCATAAGAATACGAGCTTTCTTTAATCTAAGTACGAATACGTTCATTAAATGCGTGTCGTGGTTAGTACTTGGTGTATTCTGTTTACAATCCACTGGCTGGACTGCGCCGACACTTGCGCCCACCATTCCAATGTCCGCCAATGTGGCATTAAATCTCCCTTCAACGGTTGGCTCAATAGATGATGTTTATATGGCTAATCATGCCAAAACGATTATTCTCATTCAAGATGCGCATACGAATGAATCGGGTCAAATGAATGTATCCAAGGCTTTGGAGCAAGTATTTAAGACTTATGATTTGAAGTATGTTTTCCTTGAAGCGGGACAGGGGGATGAATCTTTATCGTTCTTACGTGAATACGCGGATTTGAAACAGCGCAAAAAAGTGAGTCGCGATTATTTGCGTAGAGGTTTATTGCAAGGGCCAGAATACTTTGATTTGACTACAGATAAAGAGGTGCGTTTGTGGGGAGTAGAAAGTGCAGATCTTTATAATCAAGCCTTAGAGAGTTATCGCGAGATACATAGCGCGCGTTCTGATTTAGAGCATTACTTGAATCGCGTGGAATCGACCCTGACTATGCTGCAAGACAAACTCTATAATCCATCTCTACTCAGATTGAATCAAACGCTAAGAGACTATCGCCAAGAAAAGATGAGTATGGTGGCTTACTTGGATCACTTGATTCGGGTAGCGAATATATATCAAATATTCACCAAAGACTTTGGGGCTTTGAATCAAATTAATGCTTTACGCGAACGTGAAAAACGGATTGACTTTGATTTGGCTGATAAAGAACGTCAAGCAGCAAGTCGACAACTCCCTGTTGATCTTCAGAAAAGATTAAACCTTTTTATGGCTAATAAAGATTCCAAGCATACTATTCTGGACGGGCCAAAGGACTTACAAACGAATTACTTTGATGCATTAATTACGGCGCTAATTCAATACGTGCCTGATTATTCCAAAAAGTACGTCCATTTGAGCGCCTACCTTGAGTATCAACAGCTCTCTCAAAAACTCCAAACCAAAGCAGTCCTTGAACAAATTCAATTATTAGAAGACAAAGTCTTCTTAACACTCAGTGAAAACGAGGATGAAAAAAAACTAATTGAATTGGATTCCGTCTTTAAGGCATTGAAAGATCTTGCGAATCTCAAGCTGACACCTGATGTTTATCAAGCTAATGCGGGTCAGGACAAACTTAATCTTGAATTCATCACGGGATTTTTGAATCGGAAGATTATGGACTTGGAAGGTCATTATGAAAAGACATTATTTTTGAATACTGATATACAAGCCGCTCTAGAGGAAGCCAAAAATTTTTATGAATTAACCTTAGCGCGTGACCAAGTATTCATTCAGCAGACTTTAGACAAAATGTCTGCAGCTGGAGAAAATCAAGCTGTCTTAATCACCGGCGGATACCACGCCCCCAATCTCAAACAGCTCTTAAAAAACCATGGCATCAATTACATCTCGGTCCTACCCACAATTTACCAACCCACTGACCATAAGCGTTATGAGCGGTTGTTGCTATCTGATGCCAATAGACCGTATAGAAATATGAGTAATGTTGATGTCAAACAAAATACTCTTAACATAACGCGGATAACTAATCGTCAAGACCAGTTTGCGGAACTTGTTTATGATTTGTCGTCGCAACGAGTAGATAGCGTTGTACAAATGCATGATCTCAGATCTCGTATGTCGACTGAACCTATGGATGTGGGGGAGATGGATTTACTATTTGGTGACAAGTTGCGCAAAGAACTCGCTAATCGAACCATTCGACACGTGGTAACAGATTATGATGGTTCAATAGGAAATAGAAAGAAACCGCTTAATTTTAACGGTAAACAAGCAGTGCTGAGACAATTATTAGATGGGCGTAGTTTGACGATTGTATCAGGAAATACAGCTAAAGATTTGGACCAGTTTGTTGGACAACAATTCAATCAAGAGCATAGGCGGCAATTTAGAAAATTACTAAGTTATTTTGGAGAGCAGGGAGGTGTGTGGGGTTACTATGATATGGAAGGCTTGTTTAAAGAAGTTATCTTGCTGCAATTGACGAAGAAAACAAAGGAGACTATACAGCGGATTATCATTGAATCATTACAATTAATGGACGGTGATGTGGGTAGTCAACTCTTCAGCGCATATGAATCAGGTGGGTTATTGATAGAAATTACCGAGGAGTCAAGAGTTGTAGTCCGCATAGAATCGGAGGAACTTAGACACTATCGCTTCAGTTTGGCAGATAAAATTAAAGAAACTCTTGGTGATAGGAATATTAATAAACAAATCGTGGCGTCTGTTTTACAAAATTGGAACGATGCATTGGCGCGTTTCAATGAAGATGATATGTTTCAATTAGCCGCCCCCTTAATTTCAACGGCGTTAGAGGCATTGAAAACAAGCATATTGAATGATGGCATGCATGTCTCTGCTGGTGGATCTAGGAGCGTTGATATTGGGATAGTATCCAAAAAATGGTCTGCTCAACTAGCTATTGAGATCGATAAAGTTTTGAGATCTAGCGCGGGCCTAGGAGTGGATGCCAATCAACAAAATATTGTAATTATTGGTGATTCTCCTGGGGATTATCCTATGTATTCTATTCCCGATGCATTAGTTGTTCATGTTGGTAATTCCGGAGAAGACACTTTGCCTGATAATATTCGAACTAAAGTTTTGGCTAATCCTAATTCTGATTCTCGTGGCGGTATAATGACGATGAATATTGTTGCTGAATCATCATCGATAAAAGAGTCGAGACCACCGCTCAGTCCAGTGAGTTCTCGAAATGAGTTTATGGAACGCGCTCCAATAATAATATTGGATGAATGGAACCAATTAAGCTCCACTACAGGCTGCGAGTCCGAATGTGCGCCTTTAATGTATGGATTTTCTGGTCTTGAAGTCTCAGGCAAATCTCAACTAAGTCGTGTATTAGGGGAAGTGCTAAATGAACGAATAGGCGCTCCAACAGTTTACACATTGTCATTGGATCGCTGGTTTTTGGACCGTTCTAGGCGAAAAAAGGAAGGTGATAAGGAAAATAAATTTGTAAATAAGTGGGAAGTATTTTCTAATAGCGATAGTGAACGCCCTGAAGCAATTCCGAATCCGTATGCACTCAAGTCAGCGCTGACCAAGATCAAGAGGGGCGAGACGACCTATATACCTTTTTTTATCAACTCCTCTAAACAACGCCTAAATATATCAAATCCAAATGTATTCACGGTTGATACTGCAGACCAGATCGTCGCCGATCGCCAGAATGTAATAGAAGATGCTGTCATGGAATTCTCAAATCATAGATTAAATAATAGTCAGATCGTCGAAGGAGAGGGCAATGCAAGATTCATTCGTTTATTTGATATTAATGGTCAATTAATGCTCGACGAGCAAGAAATAAATAGTCGTGGTAATGGCTGGATGATAGCTAGAATTAAAGAGGTAGTTGAATTTTTGAAGCGAAAGAATCCAGATCTAGCGCTAGAGAACTTATTGGTTGATTTAAGCTCGGGAGATTTCGTTGAAGAATTTGATCCGAGAGACAAAATAATTTTGATAGAAGGCGTTCTCGCATTACATGGAGATGTTGTTGATGACTCGATGTATGATTCAACTTTTTGGGTAGGTGTAGGTGATGTTGAATCGTTGGATGAAATTGATGAAGCGACATTCGAATATATTCGCCGTCGTAGATATATTTTAAGACGTCATCAAGAAGGTCGGCTGGAAAGCATTGCTAGTGTGGTTAGGGATTATGATTCACGTCAGATAAATGAAGCACCCATCATTAGTCGTTCAATGGACAGCGCGACACATCACATTAATAATGTCTCTGATAATGAATTGAAACGAGTTCGAATCGAAAGGAATACAATCCCAGTCAACATTACATTAGATGTTGGTGGGGGAGATATTCACTTAAGTCACGTGAATTATAGCATATCGAAAGATGGATTTAGTTTGGATGAAGGAATCTTGGACGTGAATTCCATGCTTGCAGAAAACACCTTTTCTCACAGAAGTTCGGATCCAAATAATCCTGAAAAAAAAGGCAAAGACTATGTATTAGGCCAGATAGCTATTCTAATTTTGGAAAGAATTAGGGATTTGCAGCAAAACAAATATCCGGGAAAATATCTTTTTCCAGTGGTTAGTATCGGAGCGCCTGGGAATTTGGATCACCCCAATTTTGATGGGCTAACACCAGAATCGGCAGCTAATTTAGGCAGCGATTTTGCCAATCATCCGGAAAGAGAGTTGGCTACGTTAATTGCCAAATTAACAAATGTAGAGAGCCGTGACGGGAGGGGAATAGACCTTTCAAGTCCTGGGCGATTGATTTGGAAAAATGATTCACTAGCTCAAGGGTATGCCGCCGCAAAAAATTTATTAAACGACCATCCCGAGCTCAATGGACAAGCGTTATTTTTTTTAGGCATAGGCACAGGGTTGGGGCAAGCAGTTGTAGCTATTGATGAGGATGGAATTATGTCTACAGTTGGAGATTCGCATGTGTTCGATTTTGATGTGACTAGCCAGTTTGAGACAGGTTTGGATGAAGAAGGCAATGCCGAATTTTATATTGATTTAAATTTATATCCGAATAATGAGGTTGATGATCAGCCTATAAATGCCCCATATCGATTAGCGCTACCCTGTTTGAATAAGTGTGTGTCAGATGAAGCGGGTGCTGATAGCGGTGATGTTCCTCAATCGGTCATTCGTGTTGGCGCTGAACAGCTTTTATCTGGAAAAGCTATTTCAACCATTATGAAGCAATTTGAATTCGAATATGCTAATCGCCATAATCAGCAGCTCTTCTTTTTAAATTTGATTGAGTCGGTTTATAAAGAAATGACTGATCAGGAAAAGAGTAAATTGTATGCGGTTTTGGATACAGGCGACCCCATAGATAGGATACACAGAAGATTTATTGCAGGCGATTTAGATCAAAGTGAGCGTGGAGACTTAACTCGTTTGATACGATTTGACTACTCTCATAGCCCCTTAAATGCCGAAATGCTAAATATAATTATTTCAAAAGCTGAAAAAATTCTCGCAACCGATCCAAATTTTGATGAATTGCCATACAGAGAGCTCATTCGATTTTCGCAAGCATTAGCTAATCATATGGGGGGCGTGGCCGCTTATATATTTAGTCAATATCGCGCAGGGGAAGTCGTAAAGATAAGGCCTTCTGTCAATTGGACGGAGAACATGAATGAAGATATTAAAAACTTACGCCTAAACAGAATTATTTTGGGATCAAAAGTTGCCACTAGCGGGCCATTGGCAGCTATGTTTCGCTCTAGTCTTGAATCTCATTTGAGCAAAGCCAAAACAAGCATGAGCCCTGATGATGGGCTAGGCTATACGACTGTTTATACGGTGGGCAATTCTGATCTAACAGGTATTCAAGGCGCGTCTTTGCTTGGCGGACATCAAGATGTATTACAGATAAAAATGTTAACGGCTGATCTATCCCAATTATTAAAACCCATACACGGCTATAGGGTTCACAAGCGCGATCAGGTGAAACATGCCAATTTGGTTGCTCATATCCCGCGTAGAGCTGCCTTGTTTGACATGGGTGATGTTGTCCATAGTAAAGGCGCCGCCATCCCTGAGAAAATAATTAAATTTCTCGAGGCGCTATTGGATCAAGGTATCTACTTGGGCGTTGCTACTGGTAAACCTATGGCAGAAGTAGACTCCTTGCTTGGCGATGACCTAAAAAATAGAATTAGTCGGTATGCGCTCAATGCATCTGATGTACAGGTGGTAGGTGAGCCAAGGCAGCCTTATGCATTTAATCCATCTCAATATTCAGCTGTATCCAAAGTCATGGCTGAATTAAAGAGATATGGATTTGACTTTGCTAGGGTTTATGACAAAAAAAAACTAACGGCAGGGAATGAATCTAATTTTTTATCAGCATCGACTGAAGAATTTCGTGACTGGGAATCCGGTGGAGTTACTGAAAGACCTGCTCGAGGCAATATGTCATCCTTCTTCCCTACTAGAGCTAATCCAAATTATAAACGTAATACTGTCGCTAGCGTGGTTGATCGGATGCTTGTGGCAATGTATTCAACGGTAACTGGATTTAAATACGGCCAAAGATTTTATGCGCCTCATGTAAAAGTGGCTGGTCGAATTGGTATGGATATCAGTGCTAGGGATAAGTCATTTGCCCAAAAACTATTTATACAGGAATTGTTTTCAGAGGGAATATTGAGTCATGATATTGTTAGTGAGTTCATGCTCGCCGACGAATTCAAAAGTCTAATGCCTGATCTTGATTTGCTCGATGATCAAAGTACGTATAATCAAGCTATTTACATGTTAGTTTTAAAGATATTTGATTTGTACGAAGATGGGCAGGGTGCTGATGCAGATATGTCGGACCCGTGGTCAATATCTGTCGGCGAGCAAGATCACGCGAGCGAATATGATCATTTAGCTCCCATTATGCGCCGCGGTGGAGTTGATGGATTGCCTACGCTCTTAATGAGCATAGTTTGGCAAAATAAGGATGGGAGAAAATTCAAACTTGCTTGGAATAATAGTCAAGAACTCGTAGAAGTCAAATGGTTGGATGAAAGCCAGGTGGAAGTTGAATTAACACCAGAACGACTAATGGTACAAACTGAGCGAATTGAAGGTTTGTTTGGATACAGTACAGATATTTGGAATGGGCTTAGTGAACCAAGTCCAACCTCGCTTACAGCATGGGTGCGAGAACCTTTTCGAACAGAATCTAAAATTAATCAAATTCTGCAATTAAAAACAAAAATTATCGAATCTGGATTAGATTATGATGAAGTGGTTGTTTTGGGAATGGGCGGTCCAGGAAATACATCTCGAATAATTTTGAATGACACCCAAAAAAAAATCAGACTAATAGACCATGTTGATCCTTTGAGCTTGTCTAAGCATTTAGCTGAAATAAATATAGCTAAAACTTTGTTTATCGTGCCTTCGCAGTCCGGATCCACAGCCGAAATTCTATCGATGATGGAATTTTTTAAGCAAAAAACACGAGAGGCGGGCATGGATCCCAAAGATCATTTTGTAGGCATAACTAATCAAGGTAGTTTTTTGGATTCAGACGATCACTTTAGGGCTGATTATCGCTTCATTAATAATGGGGAAGCCACAACGAATAAGGACACTTCGGGACGCTTTTTGCATGCCAGCTACTTTGCGTTGGTGCCAGCTATTCTAGCTGATGCAAATCCACAAAGATGGATTGATTCAATGAAAAACGCCGCCGAATTTTATCAGAATGAAGCTGACTTGTCACAATCAATAGCACTATCTTTAGTTGAATTTATTAAGGCCTCAAAATCAATTCAACGCAATAAAATAACATTATTATTTACTAGTTCAGGTACTGATGAGCAGAGGAATTTGGAAGATGCTATGGGAGTTTGGATTGAACAGGTTGTGAATGAGAGTTTGGGTAAAGGAGCAAATCCACTAACACTAGTTGCGCATGAGCCTTATTCCAATGATATGGGAGCGTATGGTTCCGACCGAGCTTTTGTCGAAATTAAATGGACGGAGGGGCTCACTCGAACTGCGCAATTTTTGCGTGATGAATTTCCGATATTACGAATATACCTCAACCGTGATGATGTCGGCGCCATGTTGTACGATTGGATGCTAGCAACATCTTTATTGGGCATAGATTTAGGCATTCACCCTTATACGCAAGATGATGTTGATTTATCTAAACAATTAGCTAAGACTTCTTTGCGGGAATATTCGGAGAATCCAGATTCTTCTGACCGATCTAGGCTTATTGATGAAAATACCACAATCAATACTGAACTTAAGCGTTTTTTAAACGATGTTGAGGGGGGTGATGATCATCCCTATGTGAGCATCTTGGTTGCGTCAGAAGATACTCAAGAGCTTCGTGAGGTATTGAGCGAAATTAAAGTCATAACTCGATCTCAGCTAAAAAATAACCCTGCTATGTTATCGGGCATTATTTCCAAAGATAATCACACCAATTTACAACGGCATGCGGCCACAGGAGATTCTGAAGCTTCAATTATTGTTTTAACGTTCGATCTTGATTACGATAAAGATGTGGTAATCCCTCAAAAAGCTCTACAAAACATGGGTTTTATTCCTCAGCGTGAGGTGACTTTTGGAAACCTCAATACATTCATAGCTGAAGGGACGGTTGAATCCCTAAGAAATCGAAATAAAAGAGTGATCCATTTGCATTTACCATATTCCTATAGGGCTAATCCGAATTTAATCCAAAATCTTTTTGTAAATGCCCTTCAGTCTCGTATGGCAGAGCCTGAGTATGGGGCGTATGTTAATTCGGATGCGGAGGAGTTGGGGACGGCTAAAATTAGTGAGGCTGAATATAGGCGTGCGTGGGAGATTTTGCAGGACTTCATTCCGCAGTCACCCTTATTCGAAGCTAGGATATTGACAGAACTTATGCGTACGCTAACGCGAAATGAGGAAGCGCGTGTAATGATTTTTGATGAAGCGCAATTGGCAGGTGAATCAAAGCTTGCCCCAGAAATTAAGTTGAATCGTGCTTTTAAAGCTCGCGGGGTGACTTATGACGTTTATCAAGCCCTGAACGCTTTGGTGCAAAGTGCTCTTGGAGTAGGGAATATACCTCCAGATATGGCTATTCAAATATTGAACGAAGGGTTTTATCAATTCACACAAACAGATGGTAATCACGGTGTGGCAATGATTAATGCCGTGAGTATGTCGATTCAGAAATTAGTGAATGATAATCCAATACTCGCAGAACAAATTGTCCGCATTATGCCGCGCATATTCACGATTAATTTTTTAGCCGAAAATAAACGCACGATGATGGACACCGCCATTCGTCAATACATCCAATTGATTAAGCGTATTGCTAAAGAATATGATGTAAAGCTTTTGGACAATCAAGTTGAGTCTACAGAAAAATATGGCATTGATGCTAAATACGCTAATTATGAATTAGCGCAAAAGCAAAGTTTGCAATTCTTGAGCGACAATCAATTACATGCAGCTTATTCATCGCATGGCGGTAAGAATATTCTGATTGGCAATGGAGCTGCGGCCATTGATATTGTGCAGCAACTTGAAGAGCTGGGTGTGGGGCTGGATGAGAAAGTGGTATTCATCGCACCCGTAGGTGCCGGTGGCCCACTTGGGATGTTGGATGCATTAAAAAAGTTAAGACCGGGCACAAAGACCGTGATGGTACAAAGCGATCAATATGGCGCCTTTGATAGAACTTTGCGCACGCGAGAAATGCATTCAAACAATACTCCTAAACCCACTTTTGTATACCCTGATGGACGTAAGATTTATTGGCCTGATGGCATAGCCGTGAATGGCCCTGAGGACTCATGGGTAGTTGATAAAGTTGCTCGCAAAACTTTAGACAGCAGTGTTTTATTAACTACAGCTGAGGAGCTTGCATCATTCCATGGAAGTGGCCGACTACTTTTTTCTGATATGGCCGCATATTATGCGGAGAATCCAGAAAAAAATCGAGATATTGTAGGTATTGAGGGCACATCAGCATTGGCGGTAGAAGCTTTGCTCAATTATGCAAATGATGCTAGTTTTCCTGAAGGTGATGTCTACATTATTTTACAAACAGGTGCTAACACTGATCGAAAGGTGCTTGGCGATTATTGGAGTACACTATCTCAGGATGGAGCCATTGAAGATATAGCCGCAACTTATTCTCGACAAGCTCAGCAAGAGCTGCAGCCTATTAGCGATGACTTATTAATTAGCGCGAGCTCTGAGCAGGTGAATCGTGTCGCGGCATTATTGGGTGAGCCGGAATTCGATCGATTCACTCAAGGGGTGGTGCGTCATCATGCAGTAGACATTGAGAATGAGGAATTAATGGCTTTATATGTGGATGAGACGACAACCGCGCGGATTCAATACGAACTTCAGCAAACAGAGTCGGGCTTAATTGTTCAAGCGTCAGTGAAGTTGAATGATGAAGTGATTTATAGCAAAAATATTGATGCACGTCGGGGCATTAAGATAAATAAACGAGGGCCCATGGTTGAAGTGAGCGCTGTTGACGTTTTGCGTGTGATTAAAGGAGCTGATGAAGCTATGGCGGCCAAAATTAATCGAATACTCATTCCCGAAATTGGCCAAAAAGATTTAACGGTTGTGAGTTGGGACTTAGACATTTTATTTAAGGGACATCTGTCCAAATCAGTTTTTGAAACAACATTTGCCCAAAACTTAGTTGTCTTGATGAAAAAGCGCGCGGTTACATCAAAACGTGGGACCGTTTTTGAATTGAGTGGAGAAACAACATTAGTTAATATGGCTATGGCGATTGCTTTCGACTTACGTAATGTGGGTACGGATGAATTTGTGTTTAGAAATGATGATTCAAATGCATTGAAGAGAATTCAAGCAAGCACCGGCCGCACAGAGACTCTGCGACAATTAGACTTAATGGATGCCAATGCTGAAGTTGTTTTGAATCATCGGGTATTACCATTAAAAATACTAGAGCAAGTGGGTGGTGAAATAGGGGTATTACCCTTCAAGTCTATTTTAGCCTTTGCCGAAAAGGCAGCTCAAGTGGATTTGGCAAACCCAGCTCAAGTCACCGCCCTCAAATCTGCTTATGAAGTATTGATTGGCAAGTCCATTGATAGAGACACCTTTATTGCCATTTTGACTGGTAACGCTGATATAGATACCCGCCTTAAATATGGCATACCTGAACTCGGCAAATTTCCCCTGAATATCCTCATGCAAGCCGCTCAAATACAAGCCCGCATGATCGCGCGCTCTGCTTAAACATTTCTTAGACATACATCAAAAATTGTCAGTGCGGGTGTAACGAAGCAATCTTTTTAAAGTTTAGCCCTAGATTGCCACGGTGAGTGGGCGATGAATAAAGAGCCCATGCTACGAACGGGTTCCCTGCCTGTCGGCAGACAGGGAGTCAGTGAGAACCCTTGTAGAAAACAGCCTCGCCTGTCTGCCGACAGGCAGGCAATGACGAGGCTTTGACGCAAGAGCTGGGTATGCTAGAATTCATGCATGCAAGTATATTTAGACCTCCTCCAGACGATATTAGATCAAGGTAGTTATAAAGAAGACCGTACAGGTACTGGGACTAAGAGCTTATTTGGTTATCAAATGCGCTTTAATCTTGCAGATGGATTTCCTTTAATGACCACCAAAAAGGTGCATTTGAAGTCAGTGATTCATGAGCTCTTATGGTTCCTTAAGGGTGACACTAATATAGCCTATCTCAAGGAAAATGGTGTGCGTATATGGGATGAATGGGCTGACGAGAATGGTGACTTGGGACCTATATATTCTAAACAATGGCGCGATTGGAATGGCATAGACCAAATCCAAAATGCTGTTGATACGATTAAGAATAATCCCGATAGCCGTCGCATCATCGTCAGTGGATGGAATGTGACTGATGTCGAAAAAATGGCCTTGCCACCTTGCCACACTTTATTTCAATTCTATGTTTCAGATGGTAAATTATCCTGCCAACTCTATCAACGCTCGGCTGATGTCTTCTTAGGTGTACCCTTTAATATAGCTTCTTATGCGCTCCTAACCTTAATGATGGCTCAAGTCACGGGTTTGAAATTAGGGGACTTCGTACACACCTTCGGAGACGTACATATTTATTCGAATCACTTTGATCAAGTTGATTTACAGCTCTCTAGGACACCTAAACCTTTGCCGCATATGTGGATGAACCTAGAGGTTAAAGATATATTTGGCTTCAAATACGATGATTTTCGCATAGAGAATTATGACCCAGACCCAGGCATTAAGGCCAAGGTCGCCGTTTAATGTACTGGCGCGTCATTGCCTGCCTGTCGGCAGACAGGCGAGGCCGCTTTCTACAAGGGTTCTCACTGACTCCCTGTCTGCCGACAGGCAGGGAACCCGTTCGTAGCATGGGCTCTTTATTCATCGCCCACTCACCGCGGCAATCTAAGGGCATACAGGCGAGATTGCCGCGTCGCGTATTCTCGCTCCTCGCAATGACGGTAAACGCATGGTCTTATTACGCCGGTAGTAACACCACACCATGCCTGGCTAAGATTATCAAATGAAGCTCTATCAAATTGTGGCTATGGCGGAGAATCGGGTGATAGGGCGGGATAATGCCTTGCCTTGGCATTTTTCATCAGATATGAAGCATTTTAGGGAGACTACACGGGGTTCTACGGTGATTATGGGTCGCAAAACCTTTGATAGCATAGGCAAAGCCCTGCCCAATCGAGCCAATTTTGTTATCACTAGAGATTCACAAGCTCATGCAAATAAAGAGTTTACGGATAATTCCCAGTCATTACGTTTTTTTGAATCTATAGAGACGGCTTTAGAGGCCATTGATACACCTAAGGCCTTTATTATAGGTGGGCAGAATTTGTATGACCAAACCATCCATTTAGTGGACGGCATTTATTTAACCCTCATTCACCAAGACTACGAGGGTGATGCTTATTTTCCGGCGATTCCAGCCCACTTCAAAGAAAAATCACGCCAAACCATCCAAAAAGATCCCTCTATAGACGTCATATTTTATACAAATAGCCAATAATAATCCTAGATTACGACCGAGTCGACTGGCAAGACTTGGACACTAAAGGGTGCTGTGATACAGAAAGGCGTTTGTCCAATCAGCGGGAGTGATTTTTGCCCTGGCGGGCTTATTAAATTATATTAATAACAGTTAAAAATTTGCTCGCAACGTGATAGTGAAAATGGGATAATATCTGTCAACTTTTAGAGGTGGGTGAGCCACCTCATTAGCCATTTTTGGCACCTAATAAAGGAAAGAAACTATGAAAAAGAGCGTAAATGATTTAATAATTACATTATCAGCCTTAGTGTTTATGACTTCCATGAGTGGTGCTGCTTTTGCAGGCGGAACGGATCCATACGGTAATGAAGATCCTAGTAAAAAGGTGCTTAAGTCCGGTTTATTGGGAGCGGCTACTGGCGCTATTGCTTCAGAAGCATCGGGTGGTAAAGCTGGTAAAGGTGCTTTGATAGGTGCAGGTACGAATGTGATTGGTGGAGCCTTATTAGATATGTTGTCTGGCTCGTCATCCAGTCAAAAACAAGCGCCACAACAGCAACAACAATATTATCAACAAGCGCCACAACAACAGCAGCAATATCAACAACCAAGCAATTATAGTCAGCCACAATCTAGCTACAATCAACAGCCACAGCAACCCCAATACCAACAACAGTATTATCAGGATCCGCCTAGACAGCAACAGCCGGTTTATTATCAACAGCAACAACCAGCTCCAGTTCAAGATGATCCAAATAAGAAAATTCTAAAATCGGGTTTATTGGGTGCAGCAACCGGTGGAATCGCTGCTTCTGCATCTGGCGGCAAAGCGGGCACAGGCGCCTTAATTGGTGCAGGTACGAGCGTGATTGGTGGAGCTTTATTGGATACATTAATGGCACCTAGTAAACCTAGACAACAACCACAGCAACAATATTATCAACAAGCACCACCACAACAATATTATCAACAACAAGCTCCTCAATACTCACAATCTCTTCCACCAGCGCCTACTAAAAAAATTATTCGTAAATACGATGCGGAAGGTAATGTGATTTCGGAAGAAGAAACATATTCATAATCAAATCCAAATGAACGGATTTGCAACGATGGCATAAGGAACTATAAAAGAAACTATAGGATATTATGATTACATTAACAGAAGCCGCTAAGGCAAAAGTCATGGAGCTCATTAAAGCTAAACAGGACGGATCGTTTTTTATGCGTTTTGGCGTAAAAGGTGGCGGGTGCTCGGGCATGTCTTATTTGGTAGATTTGGACAATGAGATTAAAGAAACAGACCGTGTGTTTGGCGAAGGTCAAACCAAAGTGGTTTGTGATGTCAAAAGTGCTCTATATCTAGATAATTTAACAGTAGACTTCAAAGACGCGCTAGTTGGCGGCGGCTTCAACTTCATCAATCCCAATGCCTCTGGCACTTGCGGCTGCGGAACATCCTTCTCCGTCTAAGTTGTAAATACAAAATGCTATTATTATGAAATTATCCAAATTACCTATATATTTAGATTCACATGCTTCTACACCTATAGACCCAGAAGTTTTGGATGTAGTTATGGACGTGATGCGTGATGACTATGGTAATGCAGCCAGCCCGCATCATGTATATGGCATGCAAGCCAAGCGCATCGTTGAGAAAGCTCGCAAACAAGTCGCTGATTTGATTGGCGCGAATCCAGAAGAAATTATTTTTACGAGTGGTGCAACTGAATCTAATAATATGGCCATATTGGGCATTGCCAAATTATTTAGAGATAAAGGTAATCACATCATTATTAGTGCCATTGAACATGTCTCTGTTTTGGAAGTATGCGGTCATTTGGAAAAAGAAGGCTTTAGAATCACGACCTTAGCAGTGGATTCAGAAGGTTTAGTTAACCCCAAAGCTGTTGAGCAGGCTATGGAATCAGACACTATATTGGTTTCTGTGATGACAGCTAATAATGAAATAGGTGTGATTCAACCTATACGCGAAATCGCCAAAATTGCTCGGCTTCACAAAGTTTTGTTTCACACGGATGCTGCTCAAGCTGTAGGCAAAATACCTATGGATGTCGACGCCGATTATATAGACCTAATGTCTTTATCAGCGCATAAGATGTACGGGCCTAAGGGTATTGGCGCGCTTTATATACGTCAAAAAAACCCGCGTGCACGTTTAGAGCCAGCCTTTTTTGGGGGCGGCCACGAGCAAGGTTTGCGTCCAGGTACTTTGAATGTATCTGGTATAGCTGGTTTTGGCAAAGCTTGTGAATTAAGTGCTGAATTCATGCTAAGTGAAAGTACACGCATCACTGCATTGAGAGATAAGCTTAAGCTTGGCATACTCGCGGGTCTTGATGGAGTCTTAATCAATGGATCCATGGACAAACGTTTGCCGCATAATTTGAATTTGAGTTTCACTTATGTTGATGGTGAATCTTTGATGAAGAGTTTTGAGAAAATAGCCGTTTCTTCTTCATCGGCTTGCACTTCTGTGAATATAGAAGTTTCGCATGTATTAAAAGTTTTGGGACTTAAAGAAGATATGATTCATTCATCTATTCGTTTTGGCTTGAGTCGTTTCACTACTGAAGCTGAAATTGATATTGCTATTGAAGAAGTTATCAAAAATGTGACTCATTTACGTGAAATGTCCGCGTTTTATAATTTAACGCTTCAAGGTTTGGATGATGTGCAATTAGCACGGAAACCCGGTGAACGCGAAATTGTATGAGCGAGTCGTTAACGCTAATTGGTCAAAAAAACTCGATAGAAATTGGTAAGGCTAAAGTAGTTGATCATCAAGGCTATAAAGTTGCTGTCTTCCGTGCTAAAGAAGATGAATTTTATGCGATTGACGATGTTTGCCCACATCAAGCGGGTCCATTAAGTGAAGGTTATTTGGACGGCTATAATGTGCGCTGTCCATGGCATGCTTGGGACTTTGATGTTCGCACAGGTGCTTGTGACACAGTCGATGCTATGCGCATCAAAACTTTTAAAATCAAATTAGACGGTGACCAAATTTTTTTGAATAATGAGTGAGGAGAAGGAATGGCATTAACGCAGGGAGAAATTCAGAGGTATGCAAGGCATTTGACCTTGCCCGAGGTTGGAGTTAAAGGCCAAGAGAAATTAAAGGCCGCTAAGATATTAATGATAGGTGCTGGTGGTTTGGGATCACCTATGGCGGTTTATTTGGCTGCAGCCGGGGTTGGTACTTTGGGCATTATTGATAATGATGTTGTGGACTTTTCGAATTTGCAGCGTCAAATTGTGCATGGCACTAAAGACGTGGACCGTTATAAGGTCGACTCAGCTACTGAGTCAATTCATGACATTAATCCCGATGTTAAGGTTGTTGGCTATAAAGAACGCTTAACGCGTGAGAATATTCAGCGCATATTACCTGAGTACGATTTTATTGTTGATGGAACAGATAATTTTCAAACGCGCTATTTAGTGAATGATGCTTGTGTATTTGCTAAGAAGCCCTTTGTTTATGGGTCTATATATAGATTCGAAGGGCAAGTTTCTGTTTTTTGGCCAGGTAAGGGGCCTTGTTATCGTTGCTTATTCGCTGAACCACCACCACCAGATATGGCGCCTAGTTGTTCAGAGGGTGGTGTGATGGGTGTGCTTCCAGGCGTTATTGGCACCTTGCAAGCCATGGAAGCTATCAAAGTTATTCTAGGCATAGGTGAGTCGCTAGTTGGTAAATTGTTATTATTTGATGCATTGAGAATGGACTTTAGGACGGTGCGATTTCCGCATAATAAAGAATGTCCAGTTTGTGGCGATGAACCTACAATCACTGAATTAATTGACTACGACGAGTTTTGTAATATCTCTCGTGGTGAAACAGCGGCACCCGCAGAAAGTAACCCGAATATGGATTCAATTGACGTGCAGGCTTTAGAAAAATTAATTAAGGAACAATCCGATTTTGTTTTATTAGATGTGCGTGAAGAGAATGAATATGATATTTGCAAAATACCCAATTCTGAATTAATCCCATTGAGTGTGTTAGCGGAAAAATTTGTAGAATTGGACAAAGCTAAAGATATGGTGGTTCATTGCCATCATGGTGGTCGCAGCGCTAAAGCTATAGAGTTTTTGCAATCCAAGGGATATACAAAATTAAAAAATTTGTCTGGCGGCATTGACGCTTGGAGCACAGAAATTGACTCATCTGTGCCTCGCTATTAGGGCATAGGTACACTGACTATATGCAGCCCCAACATAAAATATTCACTTTAGATGAAGCTAATGATCATATTCCGGAATTGGCACAATTAATTCCCGAATTACGAATTTTGCGTGATGGTATTATTCAGGCGCGTGACAAATACGACGTTGAAGAGGTGACTTCTTTTGGGACTAAAGGTAAGACTGCTTTGGATGCCAAAAACACAATGGATCGCCACCAGGAATTGATAGCCAAGTTTAATAAAGAGTTTGAAGATAAGCTCTCTTTTTTTACTAGCGTCGGATGTGACTTAAAATCTTTAGAGCCGGGCTTAGTTGATTTCTATTCTATGCGTCATGATGAATTAATATATCTCTGCTGGAAAGAAGGCGAAGTCACAATTGCGCATTGGCATAGCATAGAAGAGGGCTTTGGCGGTAGAACGCCTATAGAATAATTAAATCATGAATCAATTTGAAGAAACCCAAAAAAAACTCGGTGAGATGCGTGAAGCGCTGAAGGGTGTTAAGCGCTTAGTTATTCTCACGCATGACAACCCTGATCCGGATGGCATCTCTTGCATGTTGGCTTTGCAAAAAATAGTGAAAGACATCTTTAAAATACCCGCAGTTATTTTTTATCAAGGTATGGTCGCTAGGGCTGAGAATTGCGAGATGATACGCTTACTTAAGCTTAAGAACAAAATCAAGCAGCTCGGGAAACATGATATTAAGGCCACTGATGGAATTGCCTTGATAGACTGTCAGCCTAATACGGGCAATACAACTTTGCCCCCTCGGGACGAGTTGACCATTGTGATTGACCACCATCCCTTACGTAAGACAACCAAATCCAAATTTTTGGATATTAGGGTTGATTATGGTGCTACAGCCACTATTCTTTCGGAATATTTATTAGCCAGTGGTGTCGAAATAAAGACTCAAATTGCGACAGCCTTATGTTATGGAATTAGCTCAGAAACACAGCATTTGGGGCGTGGTGCAACGCATAAAGACACCAGTATATATTCAACATTATTCCCTATAGCTAATAAAAAAATACTTTCTCAAATCGAAAATCCTAAACTACCTAAGACATATTTCAAGACTTTGAATCGCGCCTTGCATCACTCAAGTGTATATAAAAATGCCATTTTTTCTACATTGGGCGAAATCAATGCACCTGACTTTGTGCCAATAGTTGCTGATTTATTATTAAAATGTGAGCGTATTAGCTGGTCTCTATGCATTGGTAGATTTGATAATAAAATATACTTATCACTGAGAACATCGGTCAAAAATGTGAACGCCGGTAGTATTCTTAGGCGTTTGGTTGGTAAAAAAGGTACCGCAGGTGGACATGATATGTTAGCCGGCGGACAAATCATTTGTGATTCCATGTCAGATTCTGACTGTGATCAAACAGAGAAAGACGTTAAGTTAAGGTTTTTGAAACGATTTGGATATAAAGAAGGTGGAGAAATTGCTCCACTACTTCTCGAAACAACTTAAGCCCGAATAGACCAAAGGAGAACGAATGAAAATAAGCGCGACAGGAATTAATGCTAGAAATAATAAATCTAATTGTTTATTCATAGGAGCATTTTCAGACGCAAAAAAGCGTGCGCAATATTCAACCATTTTGGACAATGCCAAAAAAAATAAAGCCAGCGAGGCTCTGGAATCCAAAGGCTTTGCGGCTACCTTAGGGGATGGCTGTACCTTAGTTTGCTGTGACACTAATGCTATGGGCCGCTTTATTGGTTTGGGTAAAAAAAGTGATTATAATTATGATAAGTTGCGGCGTATGGCGGCAGTTGTTTATAAAAAGTCTAAAGTGGAAAAATGGAATTCGATTAGTATTGATATGGGTTCATTCGCATCAAAGTTGGATGGTTACGCCGTGCAAGCTTTTTGTGAAGGTTTGCTTTTGTCTGCCTATACATTTAATAAATACAAATCAAAGCCAAGCAAAAACACGTCTGGCATAAAAGAAGTTGAGCTCATTTATAAAGAAGCACGATATAAAAAAATCTTTGCAGATGCAATAGATGCTGCCGAAAAAATCTCAGCTGCTGTCAATGAGGCTAGATCTATAGCTAATGAGCCTGCTAATATTCTCTACCCAGAGAGTTATGCCAATGTCATCACCGATTTGATGAAAGGCACTAAAGTTAAAGTGCAGGTATTAGACGAAAAGAAATTAACCCAATTAAAGGCTGGCGGAATATTGGGTGTCGGCATGGGCAGCGTACGTAAGCCCTGCATGGTTGTGATGGAATATAAGCCCAATAAAGCTAAGAATAAAAAACCAATTGTTTTGGTTGGTAAAGGTGTAACTTTTGATACAGGTGGTATTTCGATCAAGCCATCCAGAGCAATGGATGAAATGAAATACGATATGTGTGGTTCATCGGCTGTTGTGGGTGCTATGAAAGCCATAGCCGATTTAGGTTTGCCAGCATATGTCGTTGGCATCACGCCTTTGGCTGAGAATATGCCAGGCGGTAATGCTCAAAGGCCAGGGGATATCATCACTTGTATGAATGGCAAGACTGTAGAGGTGTTGAATACGGATGCGGAAGGTCGGCTTATACTGGCTGATGCATTGGTTTATGCCAAAAAATATGACCCTAAAGTATTATTAGATATCGCCACATTAACAGGTGCATGTGCAGCTGTTCTAGACTATGTTGCATCGGCCGTATTATCAACTAAACCTGAATTGGTCAAAAAGCTTCAGACTGTAGGAAATAAAACCGGCGAGCGTTTGTGGGAATTCCCACTTTGGGACGAGTATGACGATATGATTAAAGGTACTTTTGGCGATATTCGTAATATCAGCCGTAAAGCCGCCGGTATTCAAACGTCAGCTACATTTCTCAAACACTTCGCTGATCACACAGATCAGTGGGCACATATAGATATAGCCGGTACCGCCTGGGGCGGCGCGCGAACTTATAACCCCGAAGGTGCTACAGGTGTTGGCGTGCGTTTATTTGTTGAATTTGTTAAGCAATATGCTTAAACATACCCGTCATCCTGAACCACGCGGAGCAAGTGGTGTGAGGATCTCGCAGAAATGTTGTGTGGGATCTGTGGAGCTGATATGAAAGCAATTCGATTTCATGAACATGGTGCTGCCAGCGTACTTAAATTAGAAGATGCTCCAGACCCCAAGCCGGGTTATGGAGAGGTTTTGGTTGATATTAAAGCAGCTGGAGTCAATCATTTGGATATTTGGGTGCGCACGGGCATGCCAGGAGTTGATATTCCTTTGCCGCATATTCCAGGTTCAGATGCTTGTGGCCTTGTGGCCGCTTGCGGTGAGGGCGTGACGCATTTAAAGACTGGAGACCGTGTGCTATTGGCTCCAGGAATGAGTTTTGAGCAAGATGCCCAGGTATTAAGTGGTTGGGATAGCCTTTCTAGCGGTTATCATTTATTAGGGTTACAAGTGAATGGTACTTATGCTGAAGCGATTGTGGTTCCAGAAAATCGTGCTATTAAAGTCTCAGAAACATATTCATATGAAGAATGGGCCTCAACGCCATTAGTATTTTTGACGGCTTGGCACATGTTACACACTCATGTGAATTTAGATTGCCGCGATACAGTTTTGATTCATGCGGCAGGTAGCGGCATTGGTCAAGCGGCTATACAAATAGCCAAACTTAAAGGTGCGGCCGTCATTACAACAGTTGGTAATGAAGATAAGGTTAAGCGCGCAAAAGATTTGGGTGCTGATCATGTGATTAATTATCAAAAAAGTAATTTTAGTGATGAAGTGCTCAGAATCACAAATAAAAAAGGTGTGGATGTCATCTTTGAGCATATTGGTCCAGATATTTGGGACCAGAACTTCAAGTGTTTAGCCAAAGGCGGACGCATGGTGACTTGTGGAGCAACTTCAGGGCCTAAGGTTCAAATAGATTTGCGTGTTTTATTCATGCGTCAATTGACCATTAAGGGTTCTTATATGGGTTCGCATGGCGAATTATTAGAAGTTATTAATATGTTGGAATCAAAAAAGTTAAAGCCAGTTGTTTCTGATGTCTTTGATCTTAAAGATGCAGCTAAAGCACATCAAACCATGGAATCAAGAAATATATTCGGTAAATTAGTTTTAAGAGTTTAAGATTAAAGCACCGTCATTGCGAAAAGTGCGAAGCCCCGTCATTGCGAGGAGCGTTAGCGATGGTGAGTGGGCGATGAGTGAGTGTCTGACGAATAAGAAAAGTTTGTTACGAACGGGTTGAGTCAGCGAGACTTACGTCATTGTGAGGAACGCGTAGCAGTGACGTAACAATCTCCCAGAAAGAGTCTTTTCATTTCTACGCATGGATCCTGTTAAGTAGTTTCTGTGAGATCCTCACGGTGTTGCTACGCACACCTCAGGATGACGTGGTTAATTTCTATTAGTTTGTAGTTATTATATGTAGACCAAAAGGAGAGAAAAATGTCAGAAGTTAGAGAAGTGATAATTATTGGTTCAGGCCCCGGTGGATTCACCGCGGCTATATATGCGGCTAGAGCAAATATGAAGCCGCTTTTATTTGAAGGCTTGATGGCGGGTGGGCAACCAGGTGGCCAATTAATGTTGACGACGGATGTCGAAAATTACCCCGGCTTTCCTGAAGGCATCACGGGCCCGGAGTTAATGGAAAAATTTCGCGGTCAGGCGTCTCGCTTTGGTACTGATTTAGTGCAGCAAGATGTGACTGAGGTTGATTTTTCTAAAAAACCATTTATGGTTAAAGCGGATGGTAAAGAATATTTTGCCAAAACAGTTATTATCTCCACTGGGGCGACTGCGCGTTGGTTGGGCATAGAGTCCGAAAAGGCACTACAAGGTTATGGTGTTTCAGCCTGTGCCACTTGCGATGCTGCCTTTTTCAAAAATAAAGAAGTCGTTGTGGTTGGCGGTGGAGATTCAGCCATGGAAGAAGCTACCTTCCTGACAAAATTCGCTTCTAAGGTATGGATAGTGCATCGTCGTGATGAGTTAAGAGCTTCCAAAATCATGCAGGATAGAGCTAAAAAGAATCCTAAAATTGATTTTATATGGAATTCAGAAATTGTTGAAATTAAAGATCCCGCTCAAAAGAAAGTTACTGGCGTTGTTCTAAAAAACACTAAAGATGGTAGCTTGAGCGAACAAAGTTGTGACGGTGTCTTTATGGCTGTCGGACATGACCCTAATACAAAACTATTCAAAGACAAAATCGAATTAGATAAAAAAGGTTATGTAATTGTGCATGATGGGTCATTAACCAGCGTTGAAGGTGTTTATGCGGCAGGGGACGTGCATGACGTGAAGTATAGACAAGCTATTACTGCGGCCGGATCTGGTTGTATGGCCGCCCTAGACGCCGAACGCTATTTAGCTGATCAGGAATAACCTGATCACGTGATGATATGAATAAGTATGTCATTGCGAGGAGCTGCCATAAATTATCAACAGCGACGCGGCAATCTAAGGTATGCTTGAGATTGCCGCGTCGTTGCTACGCACTCCTCGCAATGACGGAGTGCCATACACAGCCACAATGACGAATCATTGAATTATGCTACCTATAATTAAAACTTCTATACCCGGGCCTAAGTCTCGGGAAGCCCTTAAGGAATTGAGGCAAGTCGAAAATCCGCATATTACTTATGGGGACAAAGACTTTCCTATATTCATTGAGAAGTCCTTTGATTCCTTAGTTGAAGATGTTGATGGCAATACGCTTATAGATACAACCTCATTTTTTGCGGTGTCTTTTTTTGGACATCAGCATCCACGTCTTAAAAATGCCATGTCCAAATCTTTAGATCGAGGCTGGCATGCAATGGGAGATGTGTACCCGCATCGCTTAAAATTGCAAGCCGCTAAAGACTTGTGTGATTTTTTGCCTAAAGGCTTAGGCCAAGTCCACTTTTCTTGCAATGGATCTGACGCGGTGGAAACGGCTCTAAAAACGGCGTATCTCAAGACTCAAAAGAGAGGCGTGATTGCTTTTGAGGGTGCTTATCATGGCTTGGGCTATGGCGCTATGCAGGTCACACATCGAAATTATTTTAGGCAACCGTTTAGCAAACAAGCTCGTTTGCCCGTATCTTTTCACCCTTTTATCACTAACGAATCCGCGGATATTGTTGTTAACAAAGCATTGCAAAAAATCAATAGAGATTTAGAGACTAAAGAAATTGGTGCACTCATTATTGAGACCATTCAAGGCCGTGGTGGCATACGCGTAGCTCACCCCAAATTCATTCAAGGTTTGCGGAAACTGTGCACGCGCCATGGTGTGGCGCTAATCATTGATGAAATATATACGGGTTTTTTTCGCGCTGGACTTGCCTTTGATTATTTGAATTATAAGATCACACCTGATTTACTATGTTTAGGCAAAGCTATGGGGGGAGGTTATCCCATTTCGGCATGCGTAGGCAGAAAAGAGTGGATGAAAGTTTGGGGTGAGTCTTTTGGTGAGGCTAAACACACCTCCACATTTTTGGGCAACCCTTTGGGATGCGCTTTGGTCATAGAGAGTTTGAGGCTATTTCAAACTAAGTCAGTGCAACGACGAGCACAAAGCCTGTCTAAACATTTAGAAAAGAGTTTATTTGCTTTGAAGACGGAATTTCCAGAATACATTCATTCTGTCAAAGGGCGCGGTTTGATGTGGGGGCTTGAATTTAGAGATCGCGGCATTGGATCGGCTATTTGTAAAACCATGTTAAAACAAGGTGTTATTATTTTGGCTTGCGGACAGTTTGCTGAAGTTTTGTCATTTTCACCAGCCATTAGCTTGAATAAGAAGCAATTGGATTATGTTCTCCTAGCCTTAAGACGTTGTTTGCAAGCGGCGAAGACCCCTTAGGCTATTTAGCCATGCTGACCTTTCAAAAAAATATTTTGGATTTAATCCAAAAATCCCCTTCAATTCATAATGATGCTGAGTTTAATGAATTAGCCCTACAAAGCTTTGCTTACCAATTAGAAAATAATTCACTATATAAAGATTGGTGCCATAGATTCAAACATAGCTTAAGTCCTGAGCATTGGTCTGATATTCCGGCCCTGCCAGTCTCTTTGTTTAAACATGCTGATATAGTTTCTTTTCCGGTTGAGCAAGCTGAACATGTTTTTAAGACTAGCGGCACAACTAAGGGGCAATTACGCGGTAAGCATTATTTAAAACACACGTGCTTGTACGAAGCTGTGATAGATGCTTTGGCGGAGGCCTATTTATTTAAAGACAAAGTACGACTGCCATTTTTGAGTTTGGTTAATGCTTATGAACCATTACGCGAGAGCTCATTGTCCTATATGGTTAATCACTTAAATAAAAAATATGGTTTGGATAATTGTTTTTATGCCATTAATCAAGGTGAGGTTCATTTTGAGCAATTATGTTTGCAATTAGAATTACATATTAAGCACAAACAACCCGTTTTTATTGCCACAACAGCTTTTGCTTGGGCTGCTTTTTTGGAATACTTAGAAACTAATCAACTCAACTTTGCATTGCCGTCCCAGTCACATTTGATGGATACGGGTGGGTTTAAAGGGCGCTCCAAAACCGTTTCTAGAGAGATCTTAGTTCAGAGCACACAAAAATTGCTTGGGATTAAACCAGCGGACCAAATCAATGAATATGGTATGACTGAGCTATTGAGTCATTTCTATGACTATAAGAGTGACCACAGTGACAGTACCGCTGTGGCTAAGGTCATTCCTGCCTGGACACGCGTTTTGATCACCAATCCACAAAGTGGCGAAATATGTGCCTCTGGTCAAAAAGGTTTGATTAGAATCATTGATTTGGCAAATCAAGATTCGGTTATAGCTGTGCAAACCGAAGACGAAGGGCGGTATGTCGATGGTGGCTTCGAAATTCTTGGTCGTCAAGCGGGTTCCGACCTCAGAGGTTGTTCCTTGAGCTTTGAGCAACTTGAAAGTGAGTATGGTCATGGTTAATAATTATTTTAATCCTAATATTGACGGGTCTTTTGCTAGTAGGGTGAGTGAGCTTAAAGCCTTTATTAATCAGTTATTGAATAATCAGGCTAATGCGCGGGATGATTTGTCATTGTCTATGCAGCAAGTTTTTGGATTTCCGGATGAAATGAATCAACGAATCATTCAGAGAGTTTTTGAGAATTACTTAAAGACCCCCATAGGAGACATTTGTCAAAAGCTAGAAAAGAATCCTTATTGGAATGCTAAGACAAGGATAGGCATTATTCTGCCAGGTAATGTGCCGGATCCATTATTTGAATCTGTGCTGTTGGCTTGGTTGAATGGGAGTGAGCTAAGCCTAAAGTTATCTCGCAAAACGCAAAAGTTTGATAAGGCATTTTTAAGAATTTTACAGACCTTAAACAAAAATCAATTCAATCGCATAAGGACAACGGCATTGCCTGAAGACTTTATTAAGCGTAGCCATACATTTGATAGTTGCATTGCTTATGGGTCTGATGAAACCATGCAGCAAATAAGCTCTACACTTGGTGGCAAACTCTCCCTAGATTGTCGCGGGCATCGTTTGAGTATAGTGATATTGTCACCTATAGATATCAAGGATGGTGTGGAGGTGGCTAATTTAATAGCGCGGGATACATGGCTGTATGACCAGCGTGGTTGTTTGTCGCCCCAAATTGTATTCATGCCCGCAAATATGGATTTTATTGCAGAATTGATTAAAAAGGCAATGGATGCGATTAATCGAGAACACCCTATGAGTAAACGGCCTTACGAATTACAAATTGAGCGGAATATCGTTATTCAAAGACTGCAGGCGCAAAGTATGAATCAGCGCGAAGTTCGAGTCATTGGCGATAAATCTGATTTGGCACAGCCTTGGGCATACCAATTGGAGCAGGGCCGCATGGTGCATGCTCATAGTGGTCAAATTATAGCCCTTAGGCAATATGAAACTATGGATGATATTCGAAAAACAGTGTCATTAATGCGTGATTATATTCATTGCATTGGATTGAACGGACTTGGTTTGGATAAGCCTATGGACTATTATGCGCAAGCATTGAGGCTAAAGTCATTAAGGCGCTTATGCCCCATAGGCCAAATGCAATCTCCGCCGATTGGCTGGGACCTATGATAGAATGTCTCTCGGTTTCGCCCTCGTCATTACCTGCCTGCCGGCAGGCAGGCGGGGAGTTTTAGTGTATTTGGAGGAGTAATATGGGATTTAATTGCGGCGTAGTCGGCCTGCCCAATGTTGGCAAATCGACAATATTTAATGCTTTGACTCGTGGTAAGGCGCAATCAGCGAATTACCCTTTTTGCACTATTGACCCAAATGTGGGCATTGTGCCGGTGCATGATTCTCGCTTAACGGCCATTAATGAAGTTATTCCCGCCAAAAAAGTCATTATGACCACGGTAGAAATTGTGGATATAGCAGGGCTTGTAAAAGGAGCTGCTGAAGGCGAGGGTCTTGGCAATAAGTTTCTTACACATATAGGCAGCGTGGACGCTATATTACAAATTGTCAGACTTTTTGAAGATAAAGATGTGACACATGTTATGGGTGGGGTGAACCCCGTTCAAGATGTAGAGACTATTCAAACAGAATTAGCCCTAAAAGACATCGAAATATTAACTAAGTCTTCAGAGCGCCTGGCAAAGCTCGCCAAATCTGGTAACAATAAAGAGGCCTCAGCCCAAATGGAGTGGGCTAAAGAAGCTATTGAACATTTGAATAATAATAAACCTTTGCGCCAGGTGGAATTCGAGGAACATCCACTAAATTATCTTAAAGGCTTGAATTTATTAACTCTTAAGCCAACGCTATATGTAGCCAATGTGGATGAAGATAAAATAAATGATACCAGTTCAGATGCGTATAAAGCTCTAGCCGAAGTGGCTGCCAAGGATAATTCATCTGTGATCACTATCAGCGGCAAGATAGAAGAGGAGATTGCGCAATTAGAAGATGCTGAACGTCAAGAGTATATAGATTCTTTAGGCTTAAAGGCATCTGGCTTAGAGCGTTTGGTTAGCGAAGGCTATAAATTACTTGGTTTGATGACATTTTTTACAGCCGGGGTTGAAGAAAATCGGGCTTGGACTGTTGAAAAGGGAGCGACCGCACCTCAGGCCGCTGGCAAAATCCACACTGATTTTGAACACGGGTTTATTCGCGCTGAAGTAGTTGGCTATGATGATTTTGTTAAATATCGCGGTGAAATCGGCGCTCGCGATGCGGGCAAATTTCGCCTAGAGGGTAAAGAATATATAGTCCAAGACGGCGATGTCATGCACTTTCGTTTCAACGTCTAATTCCCCTCTTATAATTAGCGGTAAAAGTCTACACCCACACAGTCGCTATATCTTTCACAATATGATTGTCTAAACTTCATTTCATGACGGGCTCCTACCGGTATGGTGTGAACATAATCTTGAATAACAACACACCATACCTGTGGATCTACCTTATTCATGAAATACGTCTGCAATCATAATTGTTCCGCATATAGTGATTATGTGGGTAAGAATTAATGCTGAGATATAAAAGATAGTAGGCATTAGTTTTTTTTAAACTAAAGGATGCGTCTATAGGCAACGGGCACCCTGCACTGATGCAGAGTCTATGATAAAGGAGATCTTATAAGCCTCCGTCTGAGGGTGTTTTTTTTAATAATGAGGCACCTGAACGAGCTTTGAGACGTCTAAACCCTGGCGGTTTTAGATGCGTCAACTTAGAGGCGTAGCCAAGTCGTCTTGAGCGAAGCATTCTTAGGCGAAGAAACATCTCTGGGACATTTTTGGGCATTTATGCGATAATATCGCCTCGAATATTTGATAAATAGGCGCCGTTTAAGGGGCCGATATCACAATAATCACTGCTATGAAATTAAAAATTTTAATTAGAAGTGTGATAAAATACATAACATTGCATATTTAACCTTAAGTTGATGCAATGCGTTAAAAAGAGGTAGGAAAAATGAATATAACTAGCGGAAAATTAAAGAGTTTAGAAGCTGTTTCTAATGCTGAAGGTATTATTAGTGCTGCAGCCATGGATCAAAGAGGATCTTTGCAAAAATCCATTGCTACACTAAAGGGTATTAGCCCAAAAGATTTGCCTCGTGAAGACATGGAAGCTTTCAAAATTGAAGTGACTCAAATTCTCACGCAGCATGCAAGCGCGATTTTGCTTGATCCTGAATTTGGCTTACCTGCCTCAAAAAAACGTGCAGCTGGTGCGGGATTATTATTAGCTTATGAGGTTACTGGTTATGATAATGCTGTGGCAGGACGTATGCCCGAGTTATTGCCTGATGTAACAGTCAAAAACTTAAAGGAATGGGACGCTGATTGTGTCAAGCTCCTGCTTTATTACACGCCTTTTGAAGATGCTGCAGTCAATAATAAAAAGAAAGATTTTATTAAGGCTGTCGGTGATGAATGTGCCAAAGAAGACATTGCTTTCTTTTTAGAGCCTGTCGGTTATGACGTTAATGGTGGGGACGGCAAAGACTTGGCTTATGCCAAAATCAAACCAGAAGTTGTTGAAAAAACTACCGCTGAATTCACTAATGACGTTTATGGCGTTGATGTGCTTAAAGTTGAAGTACCCGTTAATATGAAATATTGTGAAGGTGGTATTTCTTATTGCGGACAAAAAGCTTACGCTTTTGAAGAAGCTAAAGCCCTTTATCGATCTGCAGCAGACGCATCTACAAAACCCATCATTTATCTCTCAGCAGGTGTTACTAATCCTGAATTTGTAGAGAATTTGGAAATGGCTGCGGCTTCTGGAGCTAATTTTTCCGGTGTCCTTTGTGGTCGTGCTACATGGATGGATGGTATCAAAATATTTGCTGAAGGTGGAGCTCCTGCACTAGCAGCTTGGTTGAATGATGTTGGTGTCAAAAACATCAATCAAGTCAATGCAGCTGTTGCTAAAGGCGCTCAACCTTGGTTCGCCAAGTATGGCGGTCGCGACCAAGTCGTAGCTGCTTAAGACTCTTTTGTCATCCTGGGGAGCGTAGCGACGTGAGGATCTCACAAAAAAGCTTTTGGCTGTGAGATTGTTATTTCGCTACGCTCATCACAATAACGGACGATAATAAAGATCTATTAGGTAATATCTAAATATATGCCCAAGAAAAAAATTAATAAATCCTTAACCAAATCCAAAATTAAGTCTAAGCTTAAACTTAAGCCTAAATCCACCAAAAAAAAATCTGTCGTTTCAAAAACTAAATCAAAACCAAAAGAATCTGCCGAGTTAACAAAGGCTTACGAAGATTTGCGCCTAGCACATGAAGGTATAAAAGAATCGCATATGGCGATAGTGCTCAAACTTGCTATCGTAGCCGAATATAGAGATGAAGGTACTGGTAATCACATTATTCGTATATCTGATTATGGCTGTGAGGTTTGTAAGGGTCTAGGCATGTCGGAAGATGAAATTGAAGTGTACCGCTTTGCTAGTCCCATGCATGATATAGGCAAAATTGCTATTCCTGATTCCATATTGAAGAAAAAAGGCAAACTCACTATAGAAGAGTTTGAAATTATGAAGGGCCACACCATTATTGGCGCGCGTATGTTTGATAGTTCCAAAGCGCCTATTCTCCAAGCCGCAGCAGATATTTGCAGAGCCCATCATGAAAAATGGGATGGTTCAGGCTACCCTTATGGGCTTAAAGGAAAAGAAATCCCGCTCATGGCACGTATTTTGGCTTTGGTGGATGTATTTGACGCCTTAGTGTCTAAGCGCTGTTATAAGGATGAGTGGACATTCGAAGAGACTATTGAACATATTAAGAAAGGCTCTGGTAAACACTTTGACCCAGCCCTCATGAAAATTTTTATAAAAATAATGCCTAGTATTAAACAAATTTATGACTCAAATAAAATGCTTCAGAGTTTTGTGGAAGACTATAAGGTTATGGGCAGCAGGTCCTTAAAAGATTCTATTGACGACGAGATGGCCGAAAGAATACGTCGATACGAGCAATGAGTTGTAACATTAATCTCATAAGTCGATTATTTTGTATAATCGGCATAATCTCACTTTTATTTTTTTCAGGAATATTATATGCGTCTGAAGACGCAAAAGCCTTGTACCAAAATCACTGTGCGCGTTGCCATGGTGACACAGGCGAAGGTGATGGCGTTGCCTATACCATGCAAAGACCTTGGCCCAGAAACTTTAAGACGGGTGACTACAAATTTCGCTCAACTCCACTTAATTCTTTACCAACTCTAAAAGATATTGAAACGACCATAGCTAAGGGAAACTTGCGGACGTCCATGCCACCCTTTGAATCATTTTTGACTGCCAAAGAGATTAGTTTATTAGCCGAATATGTTTTGGACATATCCAAGACAAATTCAAAAGTGCCCGTTGCGACTCAAGAATTACCTTATGATGAAGCACTGAATCAAGTTAATCCGAGCTCTTTGGAATTAGAAATGGGCCAAAAATTATTTTACGCTAATTGCGTGAGCTGCCATGGTGACGATGCCCGTGGCTTAGGTGACTTGGCAGGTTTTTTGTATGATGAAAATAATTTTTGGATACAAATGCCAGATTTGACTGACGCATTAGCTTATGGTGGTGGGCACGACGCAGCGGATATAAAGATGCGCATGCAAGCAGGTATTGCCCTAAGCAATATGCCTGTTTTTAATGAAGCGCTTTCGATTGAAGAAATTGATAGAATCGCATTGTATGTGAAGTCACTTCAAAAAAAATCTGCTGAACGACAGTTAATTTCTCAAGCCAAGTGGCGTCAAAAATTACCAAAAGAGGCCCGCGGAGAATATATGACAAGAGCCATGAGTTGTGCCCTTTGTCATAATTCCTATGATGAAACGGGTATGTATGATCCGGAGATGTACATGGCTGGTGGTGTCAAAATTAATTTACCTGGATTAGGCGCATTCTATACAAAGAATATCACTTCACATACCGACGGCCTAGCTAAGTGGACTGAAGAAGAAATCATTGAAGTTATGACGACAGGCTATGCTCCGGATAGGCGCATTGAAGCTTTTTCTATGCCATGGGTATTTTTCTCACATTTGGATCGCGTAGATGCGGAAGATATCGCTGCTTATATTAAGAATTTGGAACCCATTCAAAATGAGGTTCCAGATCGCTTTTATTACCCTATTCATCAAAGACTTGGTGAGCGATTTAAAGAGCTATTAGGTTTGGAATACGGTCGTTTAGAATACCCGCCATTTAATCAAGGTCGTCGTGATGAGCCAACAAAATTACAGCGGTTGGATGAAATGGCCAAAGAAGATGGTTCTAAGAGCGGAGTTCAATCGTGAAGTGGTTTATAAAAGCGTTGATTGCTTTAACTATCCTAGGCGGATTGTATTTATGGTCCATTTGGCCTATGACAACCATTATGTCAAAAGAAGGTGTGATTTGGCGCTTGAATGCAGCAGTGCCCGAAAAGGCTCCTGTTGGTGATTGGCAAGAACGCGGCAAATATCTTTTGACGGTTGCTGGCTGTGGCATGTGTCATACGCCTTATTCATGGATAGGTCCGCATGGGGGTGAAGCCTTTGAGGGTGGTATGCGTGTGCGCTGGAATAATGGCTTGAAGGATCGAGTTGCTTTTAATTTAACCCCCGACAAAGATACCGGTATGGGTTTATGGAGCGAAGAAGATTTTATTATAGGCATGAAATCAGGATTGTATCCGAATGGTGACGTGGCGCATTGGCAAGCCATGCCATGGGATATGCATTCCAATTGGTCCTTGGATGATATGCGTGCAATGTATAGCTATTTGATGAGTTTAGAGCCTCAGACTCAAAAAAAACCAAATCCGATCAATAAACCATTGCCAGAAGACGACACCTTTTACTTCGGAACTTGATTCTGAGATAATACTATATACCATTACACGGGGGAATTATGACTGATAACTTACAAATTGAGATCAAAACAAGAAGCGACCAAGCTTTTGTTGTTAAGGTTAACGGCCCCGTAAGCGGCGTAACCCACGAAGCATTCACAACATCCGTTGAGACTATTCTGGCCCAAAAACCAAGAAAAGTACTTGTGGATTTAGAGGCTTGTAATTATGTCTCAAGCGTTGGCATTGGTGCGTTTTTCCAATTCAGACGTCAAATTCGAGCAAGTGGCGGCGGACTAATCTTTTTTAATCTACAACCCCAAATTAAAATGGTATTTGATGTGATCAAAGCACTGCCACTCGAGTGTGTTTTTTCATCCGTCCAAGAAGCAGACCAATATTTAGACCGAGTCATGGCTGAAACTTTAGAAAAGCAAAAGAAACAGGCGGAGCAGTAAGAATTTGTATATAGTATCTTGCAGTGTGGTCTTATGCCGACTAATTTCCTTATAGCAGGGTGTGGTTATTTGGGAATTGCCCTAGGGCAAAAACTTAAATCCGCTGGCCATAACCCGTTTGGTATAGCGCGTTCACTAGCTAGTATTAAGCGAATTGAATTAGCCGACATTCAGCCATTACAATTTGATTTATGTAAAATTAATGCTCAAAGCGAGTTACCGCTTTTTGATATGGCGATACTTTGCCAGGCCCCCAATCATCAAGTCGACCATTATCAAAGTACATACCTTGACGCCACAGCTTCTTTTTTAGACTATTGTAAGAATAAACCCAATATTAAAAAGATCGTTTTTATATCGAGTACGTCTGTATACGGAGATCAGCACGGACATGATGTTGATGAACGTGCGGTGATTAATCCAACAACTCTAAACGCAAATGCCAAAACCTTGTATCAAGCAGAGCAAATGCTTATGAGCTCAAAACTTCCTGTAGATATATTGCGCCTAGCGGGGCTATATGGTCCAGAGAGAAATAGAATACAAAAAATTCAAGACGCCACTTTCAAACCTCCTTTAAGTGAGGTTATAACAAACAGAATTCATCGTGACGATGCAATACAGGCTATAGAAATTATATTAAAAGAAAAATCACATCATGAAATATATTTAGGTGTTGATAATGAATCTTGCACAGCAAAAGAATTTTACACGTGGCTATACTCAGCCTTGAATTTGAATATTCCCGAATGTAGTGAAGCTCCTGCTACTCAGTCTTCTAAGCGTTGTTTGAATGATAAGTTGAAGAAGTTGAGCTTTAATCCCCAATACCCATCTTTTCGTGATGGATATAAGGAGCTGCTAAATCTATGATATATCTAGCCTCACAGTCACCGCGCCGAAGAGACTTACTCAAGTCTGCGGGCATTTCATTCAAAGTCGTGAAGAGCGTTTATAGAGAAAAAAGACGCCCAAGTGTGACGGGACCTATTAGAGTCGCTCGCTTGCATGCCAGGGGTAAGGCTTTGGGTGCCAAAATCACGGCGAAAAAGGGTATTGTTCTAGGATCGGATACTTTAATCGCTTTTAGGCGTGAGGTTATAGGTAAGCCGCGTAATAGAAATGAGGCAAAATTATTTTTGGACCGATTTTCGAATTCAATTCACCATGTGATAACGGCTGTGTATTTATTGGACATAGAAACTGAAAAAGGTCTTTGTTTTCATGTGAAGTCCGAGGTGCATTTTAAAAAATTATCTGCAGAAATCATTCATTCCTATTTAGACTGCGGCGAGTATAAAGACAAAGCAGGCGCCTATGGTTTTCAAAGCAAAGGCAAAAGTTTGGTCCGTAAAGTCATTGGATCCAAAACCAATGTCATCGGCTTACCCACCAAAGAATTAAAACATTACCTTAACGTCATTGTGAACGGGTCTAGGTAGTAAGGCATACGTCATTATGGGCATAAGACTGTCTGACGCAGGCAGGCGCGTAGCAAGCGACGGTGAGTGGCCGATAAATAAAGAGGCCATGCTACGAACGGGCCGATAGATTAAGGTCTACGTCATTATGAGGAGCGCGTAGCAAGCGACGGTGAGTGGCCGATGAATAAAGAGGCCATGCTACGAACGGGCTGAGTGAGTGAAGCCCTCGTAGATCCCACAGCAAAAGACTGTTCTGGGAGATCCTTACGATGTTGCTAC